>NZ_JAKGAY010000001.1:0-275548 GCF_021532545.1 Halomonas sp. Cn5-12 | reverse complement strand
GACAGCCCGGCGTGGCTGGTGAGGGTGCGGCGACTGGCGCGGAACTTTATGTTGGGCATGGCACTGTCTGGGTGAATGGCGATAATGGCTATATTGCCATGCAGGTCAGTGGGTTAGAAGTGCTTCCGGGGGCCGGTCTCACGGATTCAGGGCTACTATAAGGTCAATAGAGTAAAGAATCCGTTGGGGAGGAGGCTGATGCGCATTGGTCAGTTGGCGCAGTTGGTAGGGGTCGAAACACAGACGATCCGCTTCTATGAACAGCAGGGCTTGTTGCCGCCGCCTGATCGGCAGGACAACGGTTACCGTGTCTATACCGAGAAGCATGGTGAGGGGCTGGCCTTCATCCGTCGCTGCAGAATCCTGGGCCTGTCACTGGCTGAGATTCACGAACTACAGAGCTATCAGGACGACCCTCATCAGCCTTGTACCGCCGTCAACGCCTTGCTCGATGATCACATCTCTCATGTGCGGTCGCAGATAACCGCTCTGCAAGCGCTTGAGAAACAACTCGTTTCACTGAGAGCGAGTTGCAACGATGACCGGGAAGTTGAGGCGTGTGGGGTTCTTGCTGGAATTAGCGAAGGAAACATGCACCAGCAGTAGGTGAAGCATCAACCAGATAATCCGATGAGATGCCGGTCTGTCTCACTCTCATGCAAAGGTAAGATCAACCATTTAATCCGCTTACCCGATTTTTTATCACTCAGCGAGCCTGGCCCATGATGGAACTCAATCTTATTGATGCGCAGTTTATCCCTTTCGTTGTGGCAATTACGCTGCTATCGATAAGCCCAGGGGTAGACACGCTCTTGGTGATCCGTAATACAGCGCGAGGCGGGATTCGGGACGGGGTGGCCACTAGCGTAGCGATTTGCTGCGGCTTGTTTGTGCATGCCACCGTTTCTGCGTTAGGGATTTCATTCATTCTGCTGCAGTCGGCTTGGGCGTTTAATATGCTGAAGCTGGCAGGGGCGGCATATCTGATTTGGCTGGGTATCACTAGTCTGCTGGCAGCTCGCCAGGGAACACCGCTGCCGGTGAAAGGTGTTATGAAGGAGTCCATGCCAGTGCCGCTTTGGCAGCCGATCAAAGAGGGGCTTCTTTCGAATGTGCTGAATCCTAAAACCGTGATTTTCTATATGGCGTTTTTGCCGCAATTTATCGCACCCACCGACCCTGCGCTGCTGAAATCACTCTGGCTGGCAGGCGTACATTTTGTCATTGCTAATATCTGGCAGATCAGCGTGGTGCTGATGGTGGGAGGCGCCAGCAAATGGCTGGCCAGCGCGCGCTTTGCACAAACCCTGAATGCGGCCACGGGGGCGGTGCTGGTCATGTTCGGGCTGCGGCTGGCGCTGGAGCAGCGCCCGGTGTGACCGGGCGCGGGAGGGGAGCGGAGACAGGCTTAGCGTTGAACCAGCGCGCGGTCGTAGCGAACGCTCTGCTCGCTGTCGTTCAATAGCGAAACGCCTTCACTGCTACCGCCGTTGGCCAGGCTCTCGAAGATGACCCGATAGCTCAGTACGGCCTGCACGTAATCGCGGGTTTCGCGGAAGGGGATGCTCTCCACGAACAGGTCGAACGACTCCATGCTGTTGCTGCCCAGCCACTGGTCTACGCGACCAGGGCCAGCGTTATAAGCGGCAGTCGCCGCTAAGCGGTTGCCCTGATAGCGTTCTAACTTGTCGCGAAGGTAAGTGCTACCCAGGCGAATATTCAGCTCAGGCTCCAGTACGCCATAAGGCCCG
This sequence comes from Halomonas sp. Cn5-12, assembly GCF_021532545.1. Classification (NCBI taxonomy): domain Bacteria; kingdom Pseudomonadati; phylum Pseudomonadota; class Gammaproteobacteria; order Oceanospirillales; family Halomonadaceae; genus Halomonas; species Halomonas sp. Cn5-12. Next base: position 273,797 of record NZ_JAKGAY010000001.1, on the reverse strand, counting down.
GGGTCGTTAAGCCCCAACTGGCGGCTCACCTGCGCGGCAGTGCCCGGCATTAACTGCATTAAGCCACGTGCACCTGCAGGAGAGAGGGCAACCGGGTTATAGGCGCTTTCTCGGCGAGTGATTGCCATCAGCAGATAAGGGTCAACGCCGGTTTGATGACCCCAAGCCAAAAAGTCATCGCGGTAAGCGGGTGGAAAGCGCCACTCCAACGCATCCCACATCTCGCCAGCAATAGTGGTTTGTACTAGCCGGGCGTGCCACTGCTGATGGGCAGCGTAGTCGGCGAGGGCACGAGCCTGGTAAGGCGACGCTTCGCGCACGGCATGCAGCCACTCGCTGTTGGCCAGGCCCTCTTCGCCAATACGCAGCAGCGCTTGCGTGCGCTGTACGGCGGGCAGTCGCGCGATATCCTCGCGGGTGGCTTCGTCGAAGTGGTGGCGCTCGTGGTTGAGTCGGTACGGCTGGCCGATTTTCTCAGCGGCGGCAAAGCCATAGAAACTACGGTCCTGGGCAGCCTGCTGGTAGCGCGCCTGAGCAGCTTCCTGATTACCCAGCTGTTCGTTGGCACGCCCCAGCCAGTACTGCCAGCGGCTGCTCTCTTGCTGGCTGGAAGGCATTTCAGCAATCCAGTGCATCACCTCTGTCCACTGGCGGTCTGCCAAGGCGCGACGTACGCGCAGCTCCAGCACGCGTTCGCTCTCTAGAGAGGGCAGCACACTATCGACCCAGCCCAGAGTGCCAGGTACATTGCGTACAAGGGCATAGAACGCCAGTTCCTCATCGATCACTTGGCGCTCTAGCGACGTTAAGTTCAAGCGCGGCGAGAGCTGCTGCCAAGCGGCGAAAGCGGTAGGCGTGTCGTCTCGGGTCAGGCGCTGCATGGCGGCTTGGTAGAAAGCCGCCGTGGCTCTGCACTCCGGGCCTAGGCAGGTGGGGGCGCTGGTGATAGCCCTGGTGTTGTTGCTGACCGCGTCCACTGTGTCGAGGGCCGTTTGCCACTCGCTGCTCAGTAGTCCGCCTAGGTAGTTACTCAGGCGCGATTCGCCCGCTTGCCAAGCTAGCATCTTGCGTTCCCAGATGGCGGTCGCATCGATAGTGCCATCGGCCCGTAGGCGGTTGAAAAGGGGGTCACAGGCATCGGGCTGTGAGCTGCCTACTCGCCAAAGCGCCAAGCCCGCGCGGCGCGACTCTTCTGGGGCACGGTCGATGAGCGCCATGTAGTAGTAACACTGACGTGCCGTTCCAGCAGGCTCGCCATCGGCGACGGTGAGTAGATCGCCGTAACGTCCTGCATGACCATATTTGGCAATGGCTTGGCCGCGCATCCATTCCGATAGCGGAGAGTCGGCATGCTGTTCGATGAACTGCAGCACTTGACTGGCGGCCACGTTGGGCAACTGGTTGCGTAAGCGGTGATAGGTGACATAACCGCTGAGTATGTGTCCTTCGATGGCGCGCTCATCGATGTGTTGCCACTGCTGCTGGCGTGCGGCGTTGAGCGCATCACGCATAGCGTCATCAGTGGCTGCCCAACTCCCCGTCGGTAGGCCGATGATGGCTGCTGCGCATAGAGTGCGAAGGGTAGAACGTAATGGCGTAGCCGGCATGGCACTCCCTCTTGCTCGCTGGTAGGGTCAAAGGCGCAATAGTGAACTATACGGACAAGTGAACTATACGCACAGATAAGGTTCTGACAATCGTGACACTAAGAGGATTCGATAACGATGGCACGATTATCCGTTTGGGGATTGTTTCGTCGATTGAAAACACGCGTATGGGCCGTTAAACGTATCGCCCGTGCGCTCAAGCTATTTTTACCCATGACCCGCGATGTGCTGAAAGGAGATTTCAGGCCGATTCCCTGGTCTGCGTTTGGCACCATGGCGCTGGCGTTGGCCTACCTGGTCATGCCATTCGACCTGATCCCCGACTTTTTGGTGCTGCTAGGAGTGGTCGATGACGTATTGATCGTAGGCTGGTTACTAAACCGCGTCGATACGCAGTTGGCCGACTATCGCGCTTGGAAATCGGCTACTGAGGCAGCCACCGCTTCTTCACGCACACCTTCTTGAAATCCCTTCGCTTATCCCCATATTGAGTTCACTACCTTTTCCGCCTCTGCCTATGGGCAGAGGCGTCAAGCAACACGTGATCAATGAGGGCTAAGCGCATGACGACTGCGACCCATGAAGAAACTCTTGGCTTTCAGACGGAAGTCAAACAGCTCCTGAATCTAATGATCCACTCCCTGTACTCGAATCGGGAGATTTTTCTACGCGAGCTGATTTCCAACGCCGCTGATGCCTGTGACAAGTTACGCTATGCCGCACTCGATAACGACGCTCTATACGAAGGCGATAGCGAGCTGCGTATCGAGATCGAGCACGACCGCGACGCCAACACCATCACGCTGCGCGATAATGGTATCGGCATGAACCGCGAAGATGTGATTGCCAACTTGGGCACCATCGCGCGTTCCGGTACGGCAGAGTTTTTGAAGCAGCTCTCCGGCGAGCAGCAAAAAGACGCCAAGCTGATCGGTCAGTTCGGGGTTGGTTTCTATTCGGCCTTCATCGTGGCCGACGAAGTGGTCGTACGTACTCGTAAAGCGGGCACCGCCGCATCTGAAGGCGTCGAGTGGCGCTCCAAAGGCGAAGGCGAGTTTACTGTTGCCGACATCGATCGTGACGCTCACGGCACGGAAATCACCCTGCATTTAAAAGACGATGCAAAAGAGTTCGCCGACGACTACCGCCTGCAAAGCTTGGTGCGCAAGTACTCTGACCACATCGAAGTGCCGGTGCGTATGCCCAAGGTCGAAACCGCCAAGGATGACGACGGTAACGAGATCGAAGGTAGCGAAGTGACGACGTGGGAAACCGTCAACGAAGCTACCGCGCTGTGGGCGCGCCCGAAGAGCGAGATCAGCGACGACGAGTATAAGGCGTTCTACAAGCACGTTGCCCACGACTTCAGTGATCCGCTTACCTGGAGTCACAACAAAGTCGAGGGTAAGCTCGAGTACACCAGCCTGCTCTACGTGCCGGGCCGCGCACCGTTCGACATGTTCGACCGTGATGGCTCGCGCGGTGTGAAGCTTTACGTGCAACGTGTCTTCATCATGGATGATGCCGAGCAGTTCCTGCCCCTCTACCTGCGTTTCATCAAGGGTGTGCTGGATACGCGCGATTTGTCGCTGAACGTCTCTCGTGAGCTGCTGCAGCAGGACCCCAAGGTCGACAAGATCAAGGGTGCCTTGACCAAGCGTGCCCTGGACATGCTCAAGAAACTGTCCAAAGATAGCGAGCAGTATCAAACGTTCTGGAACACCTTTGGCAGTGTGCTGAAAGAGGGCCCAGGTGAAGACTTCGCTAACCGCGAAAAAATCGCCGGTCTGCTGCGCTTTGCTTCCACGCATACCGACACGTCCGCCCAGGAGCATTCTCTGGCCGAATACGTCGAGCGCATGAAGGAAGGTCAGAAGAAGATCTACTACGTGGTGGCGGATAGCTTCAATGCCGCGAAGAACAGCCCGCACCTGGAGATTTTCCGCAAGAAAGGTATCGAGGTGCTGCTGCTCTCCGATCGTATCGATGAGTGGCTGATGAGCCACCTGACCGAGTTCGATGGCAAGTCGTTTGCCGACGTGGCGAAAGGCGAGCTGGACCTGGGCGATGTCGAAGACGAAGCCGAGAAAAAAGCCCAGGAAGAGACTGCCAAGGCGAAAGAGGATCTCGTCAAGCGCGTCAAAGAGGCGCTGAGCGACGGTGTTCAAGAGGTGAAAATCACCCACCGCCTGACCGATTCACCCGCCTGTGTGGTACTGCCCGAGCACGAGATGGGCTACCAAATGCGCCGCATTATGGAAGCCGCAGGCCAGAAGCTGCCGGAGGTGAAGCCCATTCTGGAGCTCAACCCCAACCATGCCCTAGTGGCCCGTTTGGAAAATGCAGAGGGTGATCTATTTGGCCAGTTAGCCCACATCCTTCTGGATCAGGCGATCATTGCCGAGGGCGGCCATCTGGACGACCCGGCTGCCTACGTGAAGCGCCTCAATAGTGTGTTGACGGCTTAATGCCCTAAGCTCGCTAGTCGCGGCCCGCTTGGTCAACCAAGCGGGCCGCTTGTTTTGTTAAGATAGTGCTTATCAAAATGGGGGTTGAGGCCCACCGTTACGTAAAAGAACTCAGGACATGGCTATGGCAGAGCAGCAAAGTAACGTCGCGGTGCTGGGGGGCGGGAGTTTTGGTACCGCGCTGGCCAGTATCGCCGCCGACAATGGCGCTAACGTGCGTCAATGGTTGCGCGACGAGGCGCTGGTCGCGCAGATCAACCGAGAGCACCGCAACGGCCGCTATCTTCCCGACTATGCGATCAACCCTGCCGTCACCGCATCGACCGACTTGAAATCGGTGCTGACGGGTGCCGAACTGGTGCTGATTGCCATCCCGTCGAAAGCGTTTCGCAGCGTGGTGCAAGCGGCCAAGCCCTGGCTCTCGCCCGAACAAATCCTGGTCAGCACCACCAAAGGGATTGAGCAAGATGGCTTTTTACTGATGAGCCAAGTGCTGGAGCAGGAGACCGGCTTCCCCCATATTGGCGTCATTGCAGGGCCTAATTTGGCCTCCGAGATTGCTGACAAGCAGTTGACCGCTACGGTGATCGCCAGTGCGGATGCGCTAACGCGCACTCGAGTACAGCAAGTGCTGGGTTGTCGCTATTTCCGCGTATACGCCAGTAATGATCGTCACGGCGTGGAGCTGGGGGGCGCATTAAAGAATATTTACGCCATTGCAGCGGGCATGGCCGCGGCGCTGGGGATGGGGGAGAACACCCGCAGCATGCTGATGACCCGAGCGCTGGCCGAGATGAGCCGTTTCGCCGTTGCCCAGGGGGCCAACCCCATGACGTTTCTTGGTTTGGCAGGCGTGGGCGACCTGATCGTCACTTGCTCGTCTAACTTGTCGCGCAATTACCGCGTGGGCCATGCACTGGGTACGGGGCTGTCGTTAGAGGAAGCGGTGGCTGCGCTTGGCCAAGTGGCGGAAGGCGTCAATACCGTCAAGCTGGTCTGCGCAAAAGCGCGCGAGATGGGCGTTTATATGCCGTTGGCCGAAGGATTGAATCGTGTGCTCTTCGATGGGGTGCCGGCACAAGAAATGGCGAGTACGCTCATGATGGGAGAGCAGAGCAGCGATGTGGAATTTATCCTGCCCCGGGAAGCGGTTCAGCAGGCGCATCGCGAGCAGGCTCATCAGGATCAGCAAGGCAGCGGAGGTTCCCATGAATAGCCACCGACAGCAAGGTAGTTGCAGCGTATTGATTATGCGCCATGGCGAAGCCGCCCCAGGCTTTCCTGACCACGCCCGACCACTCACGCCCCGCGGCGAGCGCGAGGCCGAGACCATGGCTCGCTGGCTGGCATCGCGCGTTGAGCAGGGCGAGCTGACGCTGCCAATGCTCTACGCAAGCCCCTATGTGCGCGCTCAGCAAACCGCCCAGCGGATTAGCGATGCCTTGGGCGTGCCGCTTAACACGCTGTCGTTTATTACCCCGGAAGACCCGCCGAGCGATGTGAGCGAGTGGTTGCTCACTCATCGTGATGACGCGCCGATTATGCTGGTCAGCCACATGCCCTTGGTGGGCGACTTGGCTGGGTTATTGGTCGAAGGCGCGCCAAGCCAGGGCGTTGGCTTCCCCACGGCGGCCATTGCCGAGCTAGAGGCTGACGTCTGGGCGGCGGGCTGCGCGCAGCTTAAGCGCTTTACCCAGCCTAGCCAGCTGTCCTAATCATAAAACTGAGTCATAAAAATCAGCCATAAAAAAGCGGCTGCCGAAGCAGCCGCTTGTGGTCTATCACCGCACCTATGCGCGTTTTCTATAGCAGCGCATCCAGCTTCTCTTTCAGCAAGCCGTTGACCTGTTGCGGGTTAGCCGTGCCGCGTGATGCCTTCATCACCTGACCCACAAAGTAGCCAATCATCTTGCCACGCTTCTCGGGCTCGGAATCACGGTACTGCGCCACCTGGGCCGGACTTTCGGCAATGACTTGATCGATCATCGCTTCAATCGCGCCGGTGTCGGTCACCTGCTTTAAGCCTTTTGCCTCGATGACGGCATCCGCGCTCTCGCCCTGGCCATTCCATAGCGCTTGGAACACTTGCTTAGCGGCTTTACCGTTAATGGTGTCATCCAGCACACGTCTGATGAGTTCGCCAAGCTGTTGGGCTGACACTGGGCTATTTTGGATGCTCAGATTCTCGCGGTTCAGCGCGCCGGAAAGTTCGCCCTGTACCCAGTTGGCCGCCTGCTTGGCGTCGCCACATACCCGGTGTACTTCCTCGAAAAACTCCGCCATTTCACGACTGGCTGATAGCACGTTAGCGTCGTAAGCCGACAGGCCTAGCTCATTCTGGAAGCGGGCACGCTTATCGGCGGGCAGCTCCGGTAGTTGGCTGCGCAGGTGATCCAGGTAGGCTTGATCCAGCACCACCGGCAGCAGGTCGGGGCAGGGGAAGTAGCGGTAGTCGTTCGCCTCTTCCTTGGTGCGCATGCTGCGGGTTTCGTCGCGCTCTGGATCAAACAGGCGGGTCTCTTGCACTACTTTGCCGCCGTCTTCAATCAGTTCAATCTGACGTTCGACTTCAAACGCAATGGCGCGCTCCACAAAGCGGAACGAGTTAACGTTTTTAATTTCTGCGCGAGTGCCAAATGCCTCTTGTCCTTTAGGGCGCACCGACACGTTAACGTCGCAACGCATCGAGCCTTCGGCCATATTGCCGTCGGAAATGCCCAGATAGGTGACGATGGAGTGAATCGCTTTGAGATAGGCGGCCGCTTCTTTCGCACTGCGCATATCTGGCTCTGAAACGATCTCTAACAGCGGCGTGCCTGCCCGGTTCAAGTCGATGCCGGTCATACCGTGGAAGTCTTCGTGCAGCGACTTGCCGGCGTCCTCTTCCAGGTGGGCGTGGTGAATACGAATCCGTTTGGTGGTGTCGTCATCCAGCGTGATCTCGACTTCACCCGCGCCCACGATGGGGTGGTACATCTGACTGGTTTGGTAGCCCTTCGGCAAATCTGGATAGAAGTAATTCTTACGGTCGAACACCGAGACTTCAGGGATCTCGGCGTGGACGGCGAGGCCAAACTGCACGGCCATGGCGACGGCCTGCTCATTCAGTACTGGCAGGACGCCCGGCAGGCCCAAATCAACGGCGCAGGCCTGGGTGTTCGGCTCGGCACCAAACGCGGTGGAGGCACCGGAAAAAATCTTAGAGCGCGTTGCGAGCTGAACGTGAACTTCCAGCCCAATCACGGTTTCCCATTGCATTAGGCGTTCTCCTCGGCAAAGGCGGGCAGTTGAAGGTGCCAGTCGGTCGCTTGTTGGAACTGGTGGGCCACGTTGAGCAGCTGCGCTTCGGCAAAGTGGGTGCCCAATATCTGTAAGCCTACCGGGCGACCGCCCGCAAAGCCTGCGGGAACGCTGATGCCAGGAATACCCGCCAGGTTAACGGCGATGGTGTAGATATCTTGCAGGTACATGGAGACCGGGTCTTTCTTCGCGCCCAGGTCGAAGGCAGGCGTGGGGGAGGCTGGGCCCATCAGTACATCGACATCTTCAAAGGCGTCGAGGAAGTCCTGGCGAATCAGGCGGCGAACCTTCTGCGCTTTGGTGTAGTAGGCGTCGAAGAAGCCTTCCGATAGCGTGTGGGTGCCGATCAGAATGCGGCGCTTCACCTCTTCACCGAAGCCTTCCGCCCGCGAGCGGGTATAGAGATCAATCAGGTCCGTAGGAGCATCGCAGCGATGGCCAAAACGCACGCCGTCAAAGCGCGACAGGTTCGAGGAAGCCTCGGCGGGGGCGATGACGTAATAAGCGGGAATCGCGTAGTGGGTATGCGGCAGGCTCACCTCGCGTACCGTGGCACCTAGCGACTCATATACTTTCACCGCTTCACGAACGGCTTTCTCTACCTCGGGGTCCAAGCCGTCGCCAAAGTACTCTTTAGGTAGGCCGATTTTGAGGCCAGAGAGCGGAGCATTCAGGGTCTCGGTGTAGTCCGGTACGCCACGGGCGACGCTGGTGGAGTCGCGCACATCATGACCGGCAATCACGTTCAGCAGGTGCGCGCAGTCTTCAGCGGTGCGCGCCATGGGGCCTGCCTGGTCGAGACTGGAGGCGTAGGCGATCATGCCGTAACGGGAAACCCGCCCGTAGGTGGGCTTCAGGCCGGTAATGCCGCAGAACGCCGCTGGCTGGCGAATAGAGCCACCGGTATCGGTACCCATGGCTGCAGGCACAAGCCCTGCTGCCACTGCCGCTGCGCTGCCGCCGGAGCTGCCGCCGGGAACGGCAGCGAGGTCCCACGGGTTTTTGACCGCGCCGTAGTGGCTGTTTTCGTTGGAGGAGCCCATGGCGAACTCGTCCATATTGGTTTTACCCAGGCTAATGGTGCCCGCAGCGCTGAGTTTCTCTACCACGGTGGCGTCGTAAGGCGCGAGAAAGTTATCGAGCATTTTGGAGCCGCAGCTGGTTTTGACGCCTTGCGTACAAAAAATATCTTTTAGCGCTAGCGGAATGCCAGTGAGTTTGCCTGCTTTGCCGTCAGCACGCGCTTTATCGGCGGCTTCGGCCTGGCTTAGCGCCTGTTCGGCGGTCACGGTAATAAAGCTATTGAGCTGACCGTCGGCTTTCTCAATGCGCTGCAAAAAGTGGGAAGTCAGCTCTCGGCTGGAGAGTTCGCCGCTGGCTAGGGCGGCGGCGAGCTGCGTTACGGTTTTATCATGCATGACCCGGAAGCTCCGTTCAGGGGCGAATAGAATAAGCGGAAACGAGCGGTGGGCGTGGGTTACTCGACCACACGCGGCACCAGATAAAGACCGTTTTCCACTGCCGGGGCACAGCGCTGGAACGTGTCGCGCTGGTTGGTTTCCGTGACTTCATCGGCGCGCAGGCGCTGGGTAGCGTCTAGCGGATGCGACAGCGGCGCGACGCCTTCGGTATCCAGGCTCTGGAGCTGGTCGACCATGTCCAGAATGCGGCTGAGATCGTCGACAAAGCCACTGGCTTGGTCATCGCTAACGGCGAGTCGGGCCAAGTGTGCGGCCCGGCGCACATGAGATTCTTCAAGCGCCATGATCGAGGTTTCCTCGCAATCGTGATGGAACATATTTCGCTTTAAGCGGTATACATACGGTCATCTTAAATTCGTCTGACGGAGCAGACGTGGAAAATAGCCGCAAAAGGTACCACATAATGGCCCTGACGGGCAGTGTTCGGCACGACTCGTGCTTGCTGCCAAGGGGTTGCGGTGATACCGTTTGCATCCGCACAGGGTTCCCGGTCTGCACTAGGTAACAACATCCATGTTCAAACGTTTGAGGGGGCTGTTTTCCAGCGATCTATCGATCGACTTGGGTACGGCCAACACACTGATTTATGTACGCGGTCGTGGCATCGTGCTCGATGAACCGTCCGTAGTCGCCATCCGCCAGTCTGGCAATATGCGCAGCGTAGCCTCGGTAGGTGCTGACGCTAAACGCATGCTCGGCCGCACGCCTGGCAACATTACGGCTATTCGCCCGATGAAAGACGGCGTTATCGCCGATTTCACCGTTACCGAGCAGATGCTTCAGCACTTTATTCGTAAAGTGCACCAGAGCACTTTCCTCACGCCAAGCCCTAGGGTTCTGGTGTGCGTACCCTGTATGTCGACTCAGGTCGAGCGTCGGGCAATTCGCGAGTCAGCAGAAGGCGCGGGTGCCCGAGAAGTATTCCTGATCGAAGAGCCGATGGCAGCCGCGATTGGTGCTGGGCTACCGGTAGAAGAAGCGCAGGGCTCGATGGTCGTGGATATCGGTGGTGGTACTACTGAAATTGCGATTATTTCGCTGAATGGCGTAGTGTACTCAGAATCGATTCGCGTAGGCGGTGACCGTTTTGATGAGGCGATCACCGCGTACGTGCGCCGCCATTACGGTAGCCTGATCGGCGAAGCCACGGCCGAGCGCATCAAGGAAGAGATCGGGTGTGCCTACCCGGGTGGCGAGCTGCGCGAGATCGACGTGCGCGGCCGTAACCTGGCGGAGGGCATCCCGCGAAGCTTCACGCTCAACTCCCACGAGATTCTCGAGGCGCTCCAGGAAACGCTGGGCTCTATCGTATCTGCCGTCAAGAGCGCGCTGGAGCAGTCGCCCCCCGAGCTTGCGTCCGACATCGCCGAACGCGGCCTGGTGCTGACCGGCGGTGGCGCGCTGCTGCGTGACCTCGACAAGCTGATCGCCGAAGAAACTGGCCTGCCGGTCATCGTGGCCGAAGATCCGCTGACCTGCGTGGCGCGTGGCGGTGGCAAGGCGCTGGAGATGATTGACCAGCATACCTTTGAGTTGCTGTCGAGCGACTGATCGCAGCGGTTTAACGCGGGGGATTGCCTATTAAACCGCTGTTCTCACACGGGCCGCTACCCGGTTACCGGCTATTCTTCTGTGTGCTGGCGGCAAGCGCGTTGATGTTTGTCGACCATCGTTTTACTCGCATGGAAGATGTGCGCGCCCAAATGACCACGATTGTCGCTCCCATCCAGTGGGTAGTCAGTGTGCCTAGTGATCTGCTGAATTGGGGCGCGCTAGCACTCGCCGACCAGCAGGCGCTGGTGGATGAAAACCGCCACTTGCGTGAGCAAATCTTGACGCTCTCTCACCGCGGGCAGCGCTTGGCTAACCTGACGGCTGAGAACGCCGAGCTACGCAACTTGCTTGGCGCTGCCGAGCGGCGCGATATTCCCTATATCACGGCGGAGCTACTCTCGCTGGATAATGACCCGTTTAGCCATCAAATGGTGGTGGATCGTGGGCACCGCAACGGTGCCTATGTCGGTCAGCCGGTGATTGATGCATCGGGTTTGGTTGGTCAGGTGGCTGCTGTTTCAGCCTACTCTAGCCGTGTGTTGCTGTTAGCCGATGCAAGCCATGCTCTACCAGTGCAGGTTAACCGCAATGGGCTGCGTTTTATTGTTCAGGGTACTGGCCGTTACGGCAGTGTGAACGTTCTCCATGTGCCGGATACGGCGGATATTCGCGAAGGTGACTTACTGACCACCTCTGGTTTGGCAGGGCGTTTTCCGCCGGGCTACCCCGTTGCGCGAGTGACCGAGGTGTATCACGACCCTGGCCAGCCATTTGCCCGGGTTGTTGCTGAACCTTCGGCTCAGCTTCAGCGTTCACGCCACTTCCTGCTGCTCTTTCCACCACCCCGCGAAGAGTTGGATGCTTCTATTTGGGATGAGTCCATGGATATTTCAGCCGATGCGCTCCATGCCGCCCAGCGGCTTGGGCAGCCAGCTTCCCCGGCCATGCAGGAGGAACGCTAATGGCGCGTGCGCCGGTAGTGCCACTGGTGGTGGTCTGGCTGAGCCTTATTTTTGCGCTCTGCTTACAGGTAATGCCCCTGGCCGATGGTTGGCAGGTTTTTCGCCCGGAGTGGATTGGGCTAATGTTGATTTATTGGTGTATGCAAGCGCCGGATCGAGTTGGGGTTTTTCACGGCTTTGTATTTGGCCTCTTGATGGATCTTATTGAGGGGACAGCGCTTGGACAGCATGCACTGATTTTTTCGATTCTTACGTTTTTAGCCGCGCTAGTGTATCCCCGTTTTCGTGCTTATTCGCTGGTACAACAGTCGGTATTGGTGCTGGTGCTGTTAGGGTTGGCTCAGCTGATAGAGCAGTGGCTAAGAACGCTGACGGGTGTTTTTTCCATACATCTCTCTTTCTTGATCCCATCGCTGGTCAGCGCATTCCTCTGGCCGTGGCTCTCCACAATGTTTAAAGCGATTGAGCGGCGAATGGCCAATGCGTGACGATAACCACACCCCCGTGCTCTGTTTGGCCTCGGCATCACCACGCCGCCAGGCACTGTTGGCCTCTATCGGTGTGCCGGTCAGTGTCTTGCCAAGCGATATTGATGAAACGCCGCTTGAGGCAGAGTCTCCCACGGCCTATGTAGAACGGCTGGCGGTGGCAAAAGCGCAGGCGGCGGTGGGCAAAACCGCGCTGCCCGTGCTGGGGTCGGATACCGCGGTGGTTATTGATAGCACCATTTTAGGTAAGCCTAATAATCAACAGCACGCGGCTGAGATGTTGAGAATGCTCTCTGGGCGCACGCATCAGGTACTCACGGCAGTAGCGGTAAGCGGGCCGCTAGGTATACTCTCCTGTTGTGTGGCCACGGACGTCACCATGCGCGAGTTAACAGCAAAAGAGATCGCCTGCTACTGGCTGACGGGCGAACCCGCCGATAAAGCGGGTGGGTATGCTATTCAAGGCTTAGCCGCCATTTTTATTGAACAAATTCAGGGCAGTCACTCTGCTGTGGTGGGGCTGCCACTATTTGAAACAACGCGCTTGCTACGCCAGCAAGGGGTTCCCGTTTGGGCGGGCCGTTATCCCTCGTAACCACCGACTCATCGCCCGCTGCGCTGGCAAGGAATAGGACATCCAATAAGGAATTTTGCATGAGCGGTGAAGTCCTCATAAATTTAACGCCAATGGAGACCCGCGTTGCGCTGGTGGAAAACGGCGTATTGCAAGAGGCGCTAATAGAGCGCTCTCGCAGGCGCGGTATCGTAGGCAATATCTACAAAGGCAAAGTGGTGCGCGTACTGCCTGGCATGCAGGCTGCCTTTGTTGATATTGGCTTAGAGCGCGCAGCGTTTATTCATGCCCATGAGGTCATGCCACCCGGTACGCCCAATGACGAGCAGCAGACCATCGGGCAGCTTCTACACGAAGGTCAGGCGCTGGTGGTGCAAGTCACCAAAGATCCTATCGGTACCAAAGGGGCGCGGCTGACTACCCATCTTTCGATTCCCTCTCGCTATCTGGTCTATATGCCTGACTCGCCTCATCACGGGGTATCGCAGCGCATTGAAGATGAGCGCGAGCGGGAGCGCTTGAAAGCGCTGCTGGATAAAAGTATCGAAGAGCAAACCATTGAGGTCACGGGTGGCTTTATCGTGCGTACGGCGGCCGAAGGCGTAGGCGATGAAGAGCTGGCCAGCGACATGTACTTCTTGCTACGTATTTGGCGCAAGGTCAGCGAGCGCAAAATCACCGCCGCCCCTCCCAACGTCATCTACGATGACTTGCCGCTGTTTATGCGCACCCTGCGGGATGTGATGCGGGATGATATCGAGAAAGTACGCATTGATTCCCGGGAGAACTTCGTCAAGCTGGTCGAGTTTGCTGAAGAGTTTATGCCCGATGCTGTTGATCGCATCGAGTACTACCCCGGCGAACGCCCCATCTTCGACCTTTATAGTGTCGAAGACGAGATTCAAAAAGCGCTAGGTCGCAAGGTGCAGCTCAAGTCCGGAGGATACTTGGTAATTGACCCCACCGAGGCCATGACTACCATCGATGTGAATACCGGTGGGTATGTGGGGCATCGTAACCTTGAAGAGACTATTTTCAAGACGAATCTGGAAGCCGCCACTGCCATTGCCCGCCAGCTTAGGCTGCGTAATTTAGGTGGCATCATCATTATCGACTTTATCGATATGGTGGATGTAGAGCACCAGCGGCAAGTGCTGCGCGTGCTGGAAAAAGCGCTTGAGCGGGACCATGCTAAAACCAAATGTACCGGGGTCACCGAACTTGGTTTAGTGCAGCTTACCCGTAAACGCACGCGGGAAAGCCTTGAACAAACACTATGCGAAGCGTGTCCCACCTGTGGTGGTCGCGGCACGTTGAAAACCCCTGAAACGGTCTGCTACGAAATCTTCCGTGAGATCCTGCGTGAAGAGCGGGCTTATAGTGCGGAAACGTATATGGTGCTGGCATCCCAGCCAGTAGTGGACAGGCTGCTTGATGAGGAGTCTGCCGCGGTCGCTGACCTGGAAACGTTTATTAATAAAACGATCCGTTTTCAGGTTGAGCAGCACTACTCCCAAGAGCAGTACGACATCGTACTGATGTAATGATGGCACCACGCTCTTTTTTTCGTGGCTGTCTAGTAGGGGTGGCCGTTGTGCTGGGTACGCTGGCGGTACTGCTGTTAGCGCTGCGTCTCTTTGCTAGCCAAGTTGATGCATTGTCCCCCCGCTTGGAGGCGCTTTTAGAGGCACGTATTGGCGTGCCGGTGAGCATCGACCATCTAGCGCTCTCTCTGGAGCGCAACGTCCTGCACCTGGAGCTTGAAGACCTTCATGCGCAAACGCCGGATGGTCAGGCCCTGATAGGGCTTGATCGCTTGTCGCTGCGTTTGGATGCCTGGGCCACGTTGCGCCACTTAGCGCCTATCTTCAGCGATGCGCGTATGTCTGGGCTCGAATTCCATCTCTACCAGCAGCCTGACATCGCCTGGGGCTGGCCTTCACCGGCCAAGCTGCCGCTGGGGGTAGCACCACAACCAGAGGTGGACCTTGAATCCTTGGATGCCTGGGCTGGACTGCTGCTGCGCCAGCGCCTTTGGGTGGATAACAGCCGCATCATGCTGCATGGCCAGCAGCAGACTGTGATGCTTCATGCACCTTCGCTGCTTCTGAATGGCGATCATCGCCGCACACGATTAGAGGGCTCCCTGAATATTGTCGAGGCGCCTGATGTGCTGGCATCAGAGCTGCCCGCCATTACCATGCGTGCCGAAATGCAGCCCGGTCAGCAAGGCTTTAGGGACTTTTCTGCTGCGCTTCAGCTCGATATGCAGTTGGATCATCTGGTGGTGCTGGCGGCACTGTTTCGGCCAGATCGCATGCCTTTTCTCGAACAGGTGGGCGGTCATGTGCAGCTATGGGGGCGTTGGCAAGAAGGCGCGCTAGCTGATGCGCGGCTTGCACTAGATGTGCCCGAGCTGACGCTACGTAAAGATGTGGAGTACGCTGTGCTGCGAAACATTCAGGCCAGTGGGCAGTGGCTGCGCGACAGCGAAGGCGGTGAGGCGTGGCTAAGTGGCAATGCAGAAACCGTAGAGTGGGCCCAGCCTGAAGGCGTTGGTGATGGCCCCGCGCTGCCACACCACTGGTATCTGTCACACCAGCCGGGGCAGTGGGAGTTGCGAACCAGTGCGTTTGAGCTCGCCTCGCTAGCGGCTTGGCGGGAGTATGCGCTGTTGCCTGAGTCACTCACCCGGGTATTGCAAACGCTCTCGCCCCGAGGGCAGGTGCAGGGGCTGAGCCTGGGGCAGCGTGAGGGGCGATGGGGCGTGGATGCTGCACTTACTAATGTGGCTGTACTCCCCTGGCAGCAAGCGCCAGGAGGCGGTCCGCTGGACGCTTGGGTGCAGGCTCGCGACCTGCGTGGCCGCGTGACCTTTAACAGCGCAGGCGATAGTACGCTCTATTTTCCAGAACTCTTCGATGTACCTATGCAGCTAAGTCACGCCGAAGGGGTGGTGGAGTGGGTGTATGATGGTCCTAACACCATGATTAGCGGCCGTGACCTCAATGTGGACTGGGATGGCGCCCAGGTAAGTGGTGGGTTCGGCTTGATCGCGGGGCAGCAAAGCGGTCAATTTGGGTTGGATATTGCATTTGCCGATGTAGATGCGATCTCCCGCCCGCTCTCCCAGTGGCTGCCCATGAAAGCATTTGAGCCGAAGCTGAGGGAGTGGTTGGAGAACGATATTGGTGGCTTAGTGCCGCAAGGTTCGCTGAAGCTTAGTCAGCCCCTGGGACCTGCGGCTTCATCAGATCAACTCTCGGCAACGCTCGCGCTGGAGGTCACTCAAGGCCACTTGCCGATTGCGCCGGAGTGGCCGCGTTTGGAAGATGTCGAGGGGCGCTTGCTGTGGCAAGGAGGAGTGCTTCAAGCCCAGGTAGAGCACGCCCAAAGCCACGGCGTTGAAGTATCCCAAGGCACGATACGTATGGAGAAAGAGCAGCCGCTTCAGCTATCAGGCAGTCTTCAGAGTGATGGTGCATCCTTGCTGAACTTTGTTCAGGCCATGCCGGATATGGACACGCTACCACGTAGCGATATTACCGTTGATGGTATCATCGAAGGGGATATCGCCCTTGTACTGCCGCTGGATAACGAGGAGGCGCTCCAGCTAGAGATTAATGCACGGCCAGCGCTATCGGCTGTGCGCTACGCGTCACTACCAATAACCCTGCGTGATCTGGATGGTGGGCTCAGCTGGCAGCAGGTGGGTGAGGCGCATGCGCTGTTAGGAGAGCTAAGCAGCCAGTGGCAGGGCGGTGATATTCGCGCAGAGCTGATGGCTGATCAGCGTGTTGCCTTGCAGGGCAGCGTGGAGTCGTCTGCGCTGTGGTCGTTGGCAGGGCTGCCTGCCGAGCAGGCTCGCCAAATGATGAGTGGCCGCACCCAGTGGCAGGGTGAGGTCTCTCTTGCGGCTCGTCCAGTGTTAACCTTAGAGAGCCGCCTGCTTGGCATCACCAGCGCGCTACCCGAGCCGTTTGCCAAGACTAGCGATCAACCGTGGCCATGGCAGCTACGCGCGGAGTTTGAAAGCGGGCGAGTATCGACGCAATTGGCCGATAAGGCAGCTGCGAGATTCCAAACGTTGAATAGTGGTGCACTAGCGGCCGAAGTGGTGCTCGGCAATGCAGTGCAGCGACCGAATTGGCCCAGCCAGCCTGGCTGGCGCCTTGAAGCAGGGCTCGATACGTTAGACCCCATGGCATGGCACGCTGTTCTGTCGCCGATATTGTCGGGAGGCGCCTTGGCATCTGCTTCTAGTGGCGAGAGCACGCCGCTTGAAGTACTGCTACGTGCTGGCTGTTTACGCTTTCGTGACAAGTGCTTTGGCGCTTTTAACGCCTCAGGGACACTCACCGGCCAGCGCGCAGCACTTCAGCTTAGCGGCGATATGTTGTCTGGGCGCCTAGATTACCAACCCGCCAGCGAGCGGCCGCTTGATGTTGCAATTAGCATGCTAGTCCTAGATCGTTTACTGGACCTGCCCGCCAAAGAGCATGATGCCACTGTCGCAGCCCCCGACTCTTGGGTTGATGCAATTGAAACACAGCATGTAGCCCCCGTTGCTATTCCCGACTGGCTAGCTGAACTGCCCAACGGCAGGCTACGGCTAGCGGATATTAGCGTTGGTGGCACTCGCTTTGGCCCATTAACCGCCTACTGGCAAACCGATGATCGTCGTTTTTCGCTCTCACCAGTTGGTTTAACCCTCGGACAGCTTTCTGCACGCGGCGAGTTGGTTTGGGAAGGCAATGCGGTGAATAGCCGTACACGAGCGGATATCTCCATACAGGGTGGCGATGTGGGGACGGCGCTGGAGCAGCTTAACCAACCGGTAGCCATGCGTAGCCGCACCACCGACCTTGCTGCTGAGCTTACTTGGTCGGGAGCCCCCTGGCAGCTTGATTTAAGCCGGGCTGGTGGTGAAATGAGTGCTGATATACGCGACGGCCGTTTTGTGACGCTTGAATCGACGCCTGCCCGCTTAGTGGGGTTGCTCAACTTTGATAACATTCTGCGCCGTCTACGGTTCGATTTTTCTGACCTAACCGGTCAGGGAACGGCCTTTGACCGTGTGCATGGCACTGCCGATGTAGCTGAAGGGCAGCTGTTGCTTCGTGGCCCCCTGCAAATTGATGCACCCGCCACCACGCTGACGCTAACAGGAAGTGTTAACCTCTTACAGCGTGAACTTGACCAGCGCCTAGGCGTCACACTGCCGGTTAGCCAAAGTTTACCCATCGCCGCCATTGCTGTCGGAGCGCCCATTGTGGGCGGTGCACTGTTTCTTGCCGACCAAATTTTTGGCGATGCGCTGGATCAAGCAACCACTATTTATTATCGCGTGCGAGGCCCTTGGACCTCGCCGCAAGTGACTTTAGAAGGCCCCCAATGACCGCACATAAAAGCGATATAGAGTCCGCTGTTTCCATTTTGCTAACGCCAGGTGGCCTCGATTTGAACGCTCTGGATGCTGGCCTTGGCTACGCCATGGGAGCGGGGATTGATTACGCCGACCTCTATTTTCAGCGCACCTGGCAAGAGGGTTGGGTGCTGGAAGATGGCGAAGTTAAAGAGGCCAGCTATAACATTGATGGCGGCGTTGGCGTGCGCTCGTTGGCAGGTGAGAAAACCGGGTTTGCGTACTCCAACCAAATTACCGCTGATGCACTAATGGATACAGGCCGTACCGCCTCTGGCATTGTCCGCAGCGGCAAGCAGTTGCCAGGGCAGAAAGTAATGCCAGTCAGCGCGGCGTCGTACTATGCAGGTATCGACCCACTGGCGGGCCTTTCGGCAGAAGACAAAGTGGCCATGCTGAAAGAGGCAGACCGCGTGGCCAGAGCGGCCGACCCGAGCATTAGCCAGGTCAGTGCGTCGCTGTCGGGCACCTATGAGGTGGTTTTAGTACGCGCCAGTGACGGCACCCTAGCGGCGGATATTCGCCCACTGGTGCGTTTTAACGTCAGTGTTATTGCGGCGAAAGATGGCCGCCGTGAGCGCGGCAGCGCTGGCGGCGGTGGTCGTTACTCCATGTCGCGTCTGCGGGATGAGGGCGTTGCCGAACGCTATGCCAAAGAGGCGGTGCGCCAAGCGCTGGTCAATCTTGAAGCCATTGATGCGCCAGCGGGGCAGATGCCAGTGGTGTTAGGTGCCGGTTGGCCGGGCATTCTGCTGCACGAAGCGGTAGGCCATGGCTTGGAAGGTGACTTTAACCGTAAAGGCAGTTCTGCCTTTGCAGGGCGAATGGGGCAGCGGGTTGCCGCCAAGGGAGTCACAGTGGTTGACGATGCCACTGTTGCTGATAGTCGCGGCGCGTTGAGCGTGGATGACGAAGGCACACCCGGCCAATATACGCCGCTGATTGAAGATGGCATTTTAACTGGCTATATGCAGGATAAGTTAAACGCGCGATTGATGAAGATGGCGCCTACCGGCAACGCCCGCCGCGAGTCGTTCGCTCATCTGCCGATGCCTCGTATGACCAATACGGTGATGTTGGCTGGTCAAGATGACCCTGCCGATATCATTAAAAGCGTTAAGCGGGGAATCTACGCCGTGAGTTTTGGCGGAGGGCAGGTGGATATTACCTCGGGAAAATTCGTGTTTTCGGCGAGCGAAGCCTACATGATTGAAGACGGTAAAATTACCGCGCCGGTGAAAGGTGCAACGCTGATTGGTAACGGGCCTGAGGCCATGGGCCGGGTATCGATGATTGGCCACGACATGGCGATGGATACCGGGATTGGCGTTTGCGGTAAAGAGGGCCAGGGTGTGCCGGTGGGGGTTGGCCAACCCACCCTGAAACTGGATGAGCTGACCGTGGGCGGCACGCAGTCTTCTTGAGACTCTGGTTTACAGCGCTAGCGTATCGCGCAGGTGTTTGAAAAGCTTGCGTGAGCTGGTGGGGGGCTTGCCCTGTTCGCGCTCTTTGCGGGCGTTGCGCACTAGCTGGCGCAGCGCCTGACGATCGGCGTTAGGGTAGTCTGCCATAAACAGGTCAACGGCGTCGTCGCCCTCATCCACTAGCCGGTCACGCCATTTTTCCAGGCGATGAAACGCATGATCGCGCTGCTCTTTCTCTTGTTCGATGGCATCGAAAACGCCCTGAATGGCCGTTAGATCCTCTTTGCGGATAAGTTTGCCAACGTATTGCATATGGCGACGGCGGCCTTCATGAGAGCGAATGCGAGAAGTCTCTTCAATCGCTCTCAGCATATCGTCTGATAAAGGAAAGCGCGCCCGCTCGGCAGGCTTCATGGCAATTAATGTTTCGCCAAGCGCTTGCAGAGCATGCATTTCACGCTTTAGCTGAGATTTACTCGGGCGCTCTTCTTGTTCATCGATATCGATAGGCTCGGGGCGTTGCTTCGGCATATAAGAACTCACAGATTAGATTCGTTTGCAGCATTATATCAGGCTGCGACCACAACATTGATTCGCCAATGCGATTCAGGTGAAAAGGAGGCCATATGGCACAGGCATTTGATGCAACGGCGCAGCAGGCGCAGTTGACGGAGCGCGCCACAGAGGCGCTTGCCCTGGCAAAACAGCTAGGGGCGGATGCCGCCGAAGTCGGCGCGAGCGTTGACCAAGGGTTGGGCGTTAGTGTGCGACTTGGTGAAGTGGAGACCGTTGAGCTATCTCGTGATCAGGGTATTGCGGTCACGCTCTATGTGGGAAAACGTAAAGGTAGCGCTTCCTCAACGGATGCAAGTAGTGCCTCCATTCGTGCCACGGTTGAAAAGGCGCTGGCTATTGCACGTTATACCGGGGAGGATCCCGCTGCAGGCCTCGCTGAAGCAGAGCTGATGGCGACCTATTTGCCAGACTTGAAGGTGCACTATCCGTGGGCGCTCTCAACCGATGAAGCGATTGACCTTGCCCTGCGCTGCGAACAGGCTGGCCGCGAGGTGGCAGGTATTCACCAGTCAGAAGGTGCCTCGCTCTCAAGCGGTGAGGGCGTGCGAGTATACGCCAATAGCCACGGCTTTTTGGGGACTCAAAAGGGTAGCAGTCACTCACTCTCCTGCATGCTGATTGCCCAAGATGAGCAAGGCATGCAGCGGGATTATGACTATACGTCGGCGCGTAACCCGCAGCAGCTTCGCCACCCAGAGGAGGTGGGGCGTGAGGCAGCAGCGCGAACGTTGCGGCGTCTAGGAGCACGACGCCCCCCGACGGGAACGTTTCCTGTGCTGTTCGATCCCTCCCTTGCTAGCGGCCTTATCGGCCACCTTATGGGTGCTCTGGCGGGCGGCGCGCTTTATCGAGAAGCCTCGTTTTTATGTGATCGCTTGGGTAGCCCGCTATTCCCCGATTGGTTTGGGTTAGAAGAGCGCCCGATGGAAGTGGGAGCAACGGCTAGTTCACCGTTTGATGCGGAGGGTGTACAAACCCGTAGCAACCGGTTTATTGATCAGGGGAGGGTGGCGAGTTACATGCTCTCTGCCTACAGTGCGCGTCGTTTAGGGATGCAGTCCACGGGCAATGCAGGCGGCGCGCGCAACATGCGCTTGTTAGCGCCGTTAACGCCGCGGGAAGAGCTGTTAACACAGATGGGGCGTGGTATTTGGGTGACCGAGCTCATGGGGCAGGGCGTTAACGGCGTCACTGGCGACTATTCCCGGGGAGCAGCGGGTTTCTGGATTGAGAATGGCGAAGTACAGTACCCCATTGAGGAGTTCACTATTGCTAGTAACCTCAACAAGATGTTCGCGGGGCTAAGCGGTGTGGGAAGTGATACGGATACCCGTGGCAGTATTCACACGGGTAGCTGGCTGATTGATGCGATGACAGTGGCAGGAAGCTAGTCGACAAGTGCTGACTTGGTAAACTAGCTACTGGTCTTCGTCAAACCGTGCGTCGAACAGAGCTTCAATGGCATCTAGCGCCTGTTCGGCGTCGTTTCCTTCAGCGGCGACAGTGAGCTCGGTGCCGCAGGGGGCGGCCAGCATTAGCAGCGACATAATATTGGCGGCATCGGCTTTCTGCTGCTGCTTATAAACCACGATATTCGCGGAAAACTGCTGGCCACATTTCACCAGTTTGGTGGCCGCGCGGGCATGAAGACCACGCTGGTTGGTAAGTGTTAAGGTTCTTTTGGGCACTCTGGTTCCTTTTTGCCGAGTGGGTCTTGAAACTTAGGTCTTGAAAAACTTAGGTCTTGAAAAACTTAGGTCTTGAGAAGCTTAGGCCTTAAAAGTTAGGTCCTGAAACTCAGGGCGTGCTGGCAGCGGCGGGTGTGGTAACGCATGGCACCGCAGGCTCTTCGCTCAGCGTGTATTGTAACCCCAGCTCACGGTGTCTCAACTGTACTTCTCCGGTCTGTTTAACCAGCTTTTTAGCAAGCTGTTCGACCATATAAACAGAGCGGTGTTGCCCGCCGGTGCAGCCAATAGCCACGGTTATATAACTTCGCTGGCTATTTTGGTAAGCCGGAAGCCACTTTTCCAACCAAGCCTGAATATCATTGGTCATTGCCTCGACCATTGGGTAGCTACTTAAAAACGCCACTATATCAGCATCACGCCCTGTAAATTGGCGCAGGGTAGGGTCCCAATAAGGGTTGGGCAGGCAGCGAACATCGAAGACTAAGTCGGCATCCATGGGTACGCCGCGTTTGTAGCCAAACGACTCAAACGTCAGTGTTAGCTGATCTTTTCGCTGGTGGGCGACTTGATCAGTAATGCGGCGTCTCAGGTCATGCACGGATAAGCGCGACGTATCGATCAACAAGTCAGCGAGATCGCGAATTTCAAGCAGCGTCTCTTCTTCTTTATTGATGGCCTCTTCCAACGTCATTTCGCTATCCCGGGTAAGCGGGTGGCGACGGCGGGTGGCTGAGTAACGCTCCAAAAGAATGCGCGCATCCGTGGTCAGATAGATGACCTGAAAACGAATTTCTCGCTGGCGTAGTTCTTCCAGTAAAGCTGGGAGGCGTTCAAGCGCCGTAGGAAGGTTGCGCGCGTCAATGCTCACTGCTAAGTGAGTGCGCTCGCCTTGCTCACGTAGTTCATCAACTAATGAGCCCAGCAGCATGGCGGGTAAATTGTCGATAGCGTAGTAGCCAAGATCCTCTAGCGCTTGTAAGGCGATAGATTTACCGGACCCTGAACGGCCGCTAATGATCACCAGTTGCATAGCGTCTCTCTTGGCTTGCATGGGAGGAAATTATCGCTGCGTGCAGTGGCCACCGCCCATAAAGCCTAGGCGGCTTGTTCGCGAATCTTGGCGGTAATAAGTGCTAAGAGTTCGCGCTGACTATCGGCTTTACGTAACTGCTGACGCGTATGGGCGTCGTTCATAATAGTAGCCACTTGGCCAAGCAGTGCTAGGTGGGTGTCATCTGCCTCTTCTGGTACCAGCAGCACAAACACAAGATCCACCGGGTCGCCATCAATGGCGTCGAAGTCTACTGGCTCAGCAAGCTTTAAAAAGCCAGCAATGGGTGCGCTACAGTGAGGACTGCGAGCGTGGGGGATGGCAACCCCGTTGCCTATCCCCGTACTGCCTAGTCGCTCGCGGCCAATGAGTCGGCTAAACACCTCTTGGCTATCTAGGCTGGGTGTATTTTGGGCGATAAAGGTGCTGAAAAACTCCAGCACCCGTTTTTTGCTGCCCCCGGGAACGTCATAAAGCACGCGCTCCGGGGGGAGGATGGTTTCCAACGTCATTGAGTTAACGCACACCAGCGCCCTGGGCGCGAGCTTGTGCTTTTTCCTTATGTTTAACGAGTTGACGATCGATTTTGTCTGCTAGCGCATCAATAGCGGCATACATGTCGTTATCAAGCGCTTCGGCGTGAAGGTCTGCACCGGCAGCGTGCAGTGTGCAGGCTGCTTGCTGGCGCTCCTTCTCAACAGATAAGGTCACTTGCACCGTGGTAATGTTGTCGTAGTGGCGTTCAACGCGCTCTAGCTTTTCGTTAACGTAGTCGCGCAAGGCGTCAGTCAGTTCAACGTGATGACCAGTGATGTTTACTTGCATTGACGTGCTCCTTATCCATCGGACTGTACTTCGATTGTAACCCTTTTTACGCTATTGCAAAGCCCTTGCGTTGAGTTTGTTCATACGTACCGCTTAACTAGCGTAAACGGCGGCGCTCACTTGACGAGGGAATGCCCATTGACTCCCGATATTTTGCGACAGTACGCCGTGCAACGCTAATGCCCCCCTCTTCAAGCAGAGTCACCAAGCGGCTATCGGAGAGCGGTTTTCCTGAGGGCTCATCCTGAATCAGCTTTTTGATGCGGGCGCGAATGGCTGTGCTGGAGTGGCTGTCGCCGCCGTCTTGGCCGCTTACCTGGCTTGAGAAGAAGTACTTAAGCTCGAAAACGCCCCGTGGCGTGTGAATAAATTTCTGCGTGGTCACACGAGATATGGTGGATTCGTGCATCTCTACCGCTTCAGCAATATCCGCTAAAATCAGCGGTTTCATTGCTTCTTCGCCATGCTCCAGAAAGCCAATTTGGCGTGCAATAATTTCACGCCCAACTCGTAGCAGCGTGTCATTGCGACTCGATAAGCTTTTGATCAGCCAGCGGGCTTCTTGGAGGTGCTCTTTGAGGAACTGGTTGTCTTGGCTTTTGTCTGCGCGTTTGATCAAGCTGGCGTAGTCGGGCTGTATACGCAAGCGTGGTAGTGCTTCTGGATTGAGCTCTAAATGCCAACCTTCATTGTCGTGCCGAACGACTAGGTCGGGGGTGATGTAGCTGTCGTCGGTAACGCCATAGGTGCTCCCAGGGCGTGGGTCAAGGCTGCGAATTAAACGGATGACATCGTCAAGCTGCTCGTCATCAAGGCTTAAACGGCGCTTGAGAAGCCGCATATCGTCTTTGCCTAATGCTTCCAAAAACTGGCGAACCAGCCGTTTGGCGGGCATTAGCAGAGGGGTGTCCTCAGGTAGTGAGGCGAGTTGCAGCATCAGGCATTCACGCAGGTCTCGGGCAAAGACGCCGGTGGGCTCAAATTGCTGCAAGCGCAGCAGGGTATTTTCCACTTCCCGCTGGCTTAAGCTGTCATGGCCTTGGGCTTTTAATCCTTCCCGAATGTCATTAAGCGGCTGGGTGAGATAGCCGTTGGCATCCAGCGCATCAATCAGGCTTTCCGCGATGGCGTATTCTCGCGGGCTAAAGTCTGTCATGGCCAGTTGCCATAGCAGGTGGCCATGTAGGCTTTGTCCAGCGGCTTGGCGCTCGAAGTCGGGGCCTTCACTGCTGCCACCCAGGCTGCCTATGTCTTGATAGGTATCTGACCAGTCACTGTCGACGGAGAGTTCGTTGGGGATGCTCTCGGACCACTCAGCCTCTTGAGGCTCACTGACAGCCTGCTCGCCAAACTCATCTTCTTGCTCAAGCATGGGATTGGCATCTAGCGCTTGCTGAATTTCTTGACGAAGGTCCAGCGTCGATAGCTGAAGCAGGGCGATAGCCTGCTGCAGCTGAGGTGTCATGGTCAGCTGTGTGCCGATACGCAATTGGAGAGAAGCTTTCATGACCATCTGAGAACCACTCGTTAATCAGAAAGCTCCACCCTAGAGCGAGTTATGGCTTGGTGCAAGTGCAATAAGCATGCCACTAAAAGAAATGCTTCTGCAGGTCACTGTTTAAAGGCGGAAATCAGCGCCTAAATAGACATCTCGAACCTTCTGGTTGTTGAGGATTTCCTGGGCGTTTCCACTGGCAATGATGTGACCGTCGCCAACAATGTAGGCAATATCACAAATATCCAGCGTTTCACGAACGTTATGGTCGGTGATCAATACGCCAATGTGGCGTTTCTTTAACGCTCGAATGATAGCTTTAATTTCCCCAACGGAAATCGGGTCAACCCCGGCAAAAGGTTCATCCAGCAGGATAAAGGCCGGTTCGGTGGCCAATGAGCGGGCGATTTCAACACGGCGGCGTTCGCCCCCAGAAAGACTCATGCCTAAGTTGTCGCGTATATGAGTGATGTGAAAATCTTCAAGTAGTAACTCAAGTTGTGCTTCCCGGGCGCTTCGATCAAGCTCTTTGCGTGTCTCTAAAATGGCCATAATGTTGTCAGCCACGGAGAGCTTGCGGAAGATGGAAGCTTCCTGGGGTAGATAACCAATCCCTGCCATGGCGCGTTCATGCATAGGAGCATGAGTGAGGTCAAGGTCGTCAATGCCTACTTTGCCCGCATCCAATTTGACCAACCCCACAATCATATAAAACGAGGTGGTTTTACCTGCACCATTAGGGCCAAGTAGCCCAACCACGCTACCTTGAGTGATTTCCAGATTAATATCTTTAACCACACGGCGGCGCTTATAGCTCTTCGCTAAATGATGGGCGTAGAGCGTTTTTACTGGTGTGGGGACTGGGGATGTTGATGCTGCCACGTGGCCACTTCCTATTGTTCGGGCTGAAGGGTCATACGAATACGCTGATTTTCACTGCCGCTAACGTCAGAGCGTGCTTGTACTACTTCTTGATCGATAAAGTACTCTAAACGTCCACCTTGGAAGTGATCTCCTTGCTGGGTCAGCTCAGCTTGGTCAATCAGCTCAACCCGGCGTTCGGAAACGTGATAAATAATCCGACGCGCCCAGCCTTCTATAGGGGTTTCTTGGTCTTCAATTTGGTTACGCAAGTAAGCACGCTCGCCCGTAGCGATGGCGCGAGACAACTCGCCAGCATTGTTACGCTGAATTTCGACACGCTCTCCGCGTAGCTGCATATTGCCTTGGCGAATGTCAACGTTACCGGTGTACACGGCTGTCCCTGCTCGTTGGTCAAGGTCTAACCGGTCGGCCTCCACATGAATAGGCGCTTGGTTTTGTGCCGCTACAGGCAGTGCAATTGTGACAAGCGGCACGGCTAGGGCAAGAAGTGCAGTGCGGATTAGAGCATTCATCAGATTTTGCGCGAGAAACCCGGTGCTTTAGCGCCGGGAGGGATAGCGCGTCGCCCGCAGGGCGACTGGGTTACGCCACCGCCTGTCCCGCTCCTCCTGTTAGGTGGGTGAAGGGTGTAAAGTGATAGCCGTAGCCATCACCGCGTTGGATGAGGGTGCAGTATTTGTGCGAGATGCCTTGCACGGCCCCCTGTTCGGTCTGGATGTTAAAACTGCCGGTTTTGCGTACCGCGACACGCCCCGTATGGGTACCTGCTTTCTTGCCAGTCGGTACCATCGCACGCACCATGTCGCCGGTTTGAAAGCCGTGCACCTGCTTCTGCCGCATCAGATAGCCACGCGGAAACCCGTGTTTCGTTAAGCGGGTGCGCTGATAGCTACCACGCCCCATCGCCTTGATGGTTAATGTGGGCACCTGCCAAGCATGTAGTGCGTCGAACGCACCGACACAGGCCGCGTCTAGAGCATGGGTTTTAGGAATGCCCAGTCGCTGGCGGTTGTACTTGGTGCGACCGCCGGTGCCGACAGCCACCGGCAAGCTAGTCGCTTTGAGCGCATTAAACAGCGCCCAGCGCGTGGCATTGATCGCGCTGGCATCGCGCAGCGGTTGCTTGAGCTGGCGCTGCACACGCTCAAGCCGAGCGTTAGCGGTGTGGCCGTTGGCTTTCAGGCGCTTTTTCAGGCCTTTGTCAGTGGCGAAAAAATCCACCAGTGACAGCGCATCCTTGCTCTGGTTGCAGGGGTGGCAGCTTAGGGTCAAATTACTGACGCGGTTCGAGCCGCCCCGCGAGCGCGGTATCACATGCTCGATCTCCAGCGGCGTATCGGCGGTGCCGCAATAGGCACATTCACGGCCCCATTTTTCCAGCAGGTACTCGCGTACTTCGTAGCCCAGCAGCGTGCCTTGCTGGTACTCCACGCCGTTGATCTCGGGGTTATCCAGCTTCTGCGTATCAAAGCGCACCAACTCTTGGCTGATGGCGGTTACAGGCGCTAAACGATTCAACCGGTTCACCCAGGCCGTGACGGTATCGACGCGATGCTGCAGCGACGGTGCCAGCCAGCCCTTGGGTTTGGTGCGATTATTGAAGCGCGGGGCGCGGTAACGCAGGTTGGCACTGCGGCGGCGACGCCGAAAGGCGGCGCGTTGTTGTAATGCCTTTTTGATCTGATAACCGCGATGGATTAGTTCAAACAGGCACAGCACATGCCGCTGCTGACTGTCCGGTTCGCGTATCAGCGCCAGCCCGGTCGTTTTGCTGCCAGGGTCGATGCCCAGGCTTAGTGGCTGCGTGCTACCGCCCACTCGATCTTTCAGCCGGATCGTGAACGGATAGCGCTTATGCACCACGGCACGCCCGCGCTGTAGCAGCAACCGAGCCCGTTTTTCACTGCACGGCATCAGCGGCTGCTTCTTTTTGTCCAGTACGAAAATCGCCATGCGATTTCCTCCTAATCAATGCCCTTACGGACCTTGTGTCGCGGGGCTTGCGCCCCGTCTCCCCTCGGGAATGTCGATAACCGGCTCCTGCCTTGTGGCAGCGATCAAGATCTTCGGCGTTTTACCTTGCGCCAGCATGATCTTGACCTTTCAGAGCCACGGACTGAGGAAGCATCCGTGGGTGAGTCTTGGCGACCTGTTATCAACGTAGCGGGTTGGCTACCGCTCTCCCTGGTCAACCGGGCTTGTTGTCACAAGCTCCCGCCTTCAGGCGGGGGTAGTTGACCGCGACTCCTAAGGGGAACGGGTGGCCGGCGGATGAACGCCGCGCACGTTGTTGGTTAAACGGACTTGGCTGTCATCCAGCCATACATCCATTCGGGAGGCTTCCATACGCTGAGGGGGCTGCTGCAACACTACGTGGGTGTCGCTCCAGGCATGCCGGGTGGTCCCGTCGTAGTTTAATAGTTCGCTATCAAGCTGCCACCCCTCTTCAGGCGCTAGTAGCCGCGCGGAGCCTGCCAATGTTAATGCTTGGGTTTCAGTATTGAGGGTGCCAGTGTTCGCCGTGGCGAGCCACTCACGTTGTTCGCTATCAAACAGCGTGGCACGGGGTGACAACACGTCAGTCATTGCCGTTTGCGGAGTATGCACCAGCCGTGGGGTTACCAGAGATTGCTGAATAGTGCCTGTTTCGCCAAATAGGGTAATTTCGGCATTCTCTAATACGTGCCCAGGTTCCTGGGCACGAGCTTCAGAGTCAATCTCAGTCTCCTGGGGGCCGCGAGGGTCTAGCCAAACCAGCACGCCGCCTAGGGCGATGACCATTGCCGTGATCCAGACCCGTTTTCTTACCCTAAAGCGCATTATGGCTGTCCGTGCAGATACGTATCGAGTACGGCATCCCAGTGCCCTTGGGACGTTAGGAGCGTATCGCAAATTTCACGCACAGCCCCGTGTCCGCCAAGGCGTTCAGTGATCCAGTCGGCATGGGGGTGCATGTAGTCCGGAGCATTGGGGACCGTAATACCGACACCGGAGCGCTTGATCGGAGCAAGATCAGGTAGGTCATCTCCACAGTAGGCGACCTGTTCTAAGGTGATATCAAGCCGCTGACAAAGCGCTCTCAGGGTAGTGAGTTTGTCTTCACAGCCCTGGTATACGTGAGTGATTCCTAAGGCAGCAGCGCGCTGGCTCACCATAGGTGAATCACGGCCGGTAATCAGCGCCACATGGATGCCGACACGCTTGAGTAACTTCAGGCCATGACCGTCCTGGGTGTGAAACGCTTTGATTTCGATACCGTCAGCCTGAAAATAGAGACGGCCGTCAGTAAGTACACCGTCTACATCAATCGCAAGCAGTTTTACGCGGCGAAGTCGGTCGAGTAGTGCATCAGGTAGGGCCATAAAGCCTCCATCATCCATTGCCAAAAAAGCAGTATAAAGTCGTTAAATAACGCCGCTGGCAAGCAGGTCATGCATATGCAGCGCGCCGATGGGGCGCTGCTGTTCATCAACAACAGCCAGTGCAGTGATACGGTTATCTTCCATAATGCGCACCGCTTCGGCAGCTAGTATGTCTGGACCAATGCGCTTGCCGGGGCGCGTCATTACGTCATCTACCTGAACATCGCGCAGGTCGTGGTGTTGGTCTAGCGTGCGACGCAAGTCGCCGTCGGTATAGACCCCGGCAAGACGGCCTTCGCTATCCACCACGCAGGTAAAGCCCAGCCCTTGGCGTGTTATCTCAAGTAGTGCATCGCGCAGCGGGCTGCCCAGCGCTACTTGAGGGAGCCGTGAGCCATCGTGCATTAAGTCGCTAACACGCAGTAGTAAGCGCTTACCGAGGCTGCCGCCAGGGTGAGAGAGGGCAAAGTCTTCAGCGGTAAAGCCCCGTGCTTCCAATAGAGCAACAGCAAGGGCGTCGCCTAGGGCAAGGGCGGCGGTGGTGGAGCTGGTGGGTGCTAGGTCAAGCGGGCAGGCTTCTCGTTCTACACCGCTATCCAGGTGGGCGTCTGAGTGCTGTGCAAGAGTGGAGCCTGGGCGGCCAGTCATACTGACCAGCGGTGTGCCAAGGCGCTTGAGTAGCGGGAGTAGGGCCGTTACTTCAGCGGTTTCACCGGAGTTAGAGAGTGCCAAAACCACATCGGCGCGGGTAATCATGCCCAAGTCGCCATGGCTGGCTTCACCTGGGTGAACAAAAAAGGCTGGAGTGCCTGTGCTGGCTAGGGTAGCTGCGATTTTGCCGGCGATATGACCTGACTTTCCCATGCCGGTGACTACCACGCGTCCCTGACAGGCAAGCATAAGCTGACAGGCGTGGTCAAAGCTTTCATCTAGCTTGGCTTGCAAGCCGCCAATAGCCGCTTGCTCGATTTGCAAGGTGCGCAGTGCACTTTCACGCAGTTGGCTGGGTGTGGAGAGTGGCTGACGCATGGCGTGTCTCGTTTCATCGATGTGAATAGGTGCCTAGTAAGAATAACATCTTGCAGCAGTGTTTAGCTAAAGCATGCAGCAAGTACCCGCGGTATTAGTGAGTTCTATTGACGAATGGTTTGTGCGGCAATGATTTGCGCGACTGTTGCTAAGAGTAGCGTTAGGTTACGATGTTCGATAATATTTCGAAAACACTGTTTTCTAAACTGCCCCGCGCCCAGTAGGTTTATACTGACGCGTTCTGGCATCAACGATGAAGGTCAATCAGCATATGACGGATGTTCCCTTCATACAGGTCGAAGACGTCTACTTTTCTCGTGGTGAGAGCGAGATTTTTCGCGGCGTAAGCATGACCATTCCGCGCGGTAAAGTGACTGCGATCATGGGGCCAAGCGGCACGGGTAAAACAACGCTATTGAAGCTCATCGGTGGCCAGCTAACGCCCGACCGAGGGCGTATTCTCATTGATGGGCAGGATGTGCATCGTCTTTCTCGTAAGGCTTTGTTCTCACTGCGTAAGCGCATGGGCATGCTGTTTCAGAGTGGCGCGCTGTTTTCGGACTTAGATGTTTTCGAGAATGTGGCCTTCCCGCTGCGGGTGCATACTGACTTGCCCGACACCATGATTCGCGACTTAGTGTTGCTAAAGTTGCAGGCAGTAGGGTTGCGGGGGGCAAGGCATTTAACTCCCGCTGAGCTATCAGGGGGTATGGCGCGGCGGGTGGCATTAGCGCGGGCAGTCGCACTTGACCCTGAGTTAATCCTTTATGATGAGCCATTTGTAGGCCAGGATCCTATCTCTATGGGTGTGCTGGTGCAATTGATTAAGCGGCTCAATCAGGCGCTGTCGCTGACCTCGGTAGTGGTCTCCCATGATATCAAGGAAACGCTGAGTATTGCCGACTATCTCTACCTGATTGCGGATGGGCAGGTGGTGGCGCACGGCACTCCGAGCTCGCTAGAGGTGAATCAAGACCCTCGTGTCAGCCAATTTATGCACGGCGAGCCAGATGGTCCGGTGCCGTTTCACTATCCCGCAGAGACGCTCTACCGGGATATTCTCGGTCACGATTTAGCACTTAAGGCAGGGTAGATGCAGTCTAAATTTTCTCACTACACGGCGCGGGTTACCCGCCTAGGGCGTAAAGGGTGCGACGTGGTCGAGGCTTTAGGGCGCGCCACGGTGTTTCTTGCTCAGTCGGCCGTGGGAGTGCCGTCACGAGAGGGGTGGTCGCTTTGGCTGCGCCAAATGCACTTCGTGGGTGTGCTGTCTCTGGCCATCGTGCTGGTGTCGGGGCTTTTTATCGGCATGGTGCTGGCGCTACAGGGATATACCATTTTAGTAGATTTTGGTGCCGAGCAGGCATTAGGCCAAATGGTCGCGCTTTCTCTGTTGCGAGAGCTGGCACCGGTAGTTGCCGCGCTGCTGTTTGCCGGGCGGGCGGGGTCTGCTTTGACTGCTGAAATTGGCCTGATGAAAGCCACCGAACAGCTCACTAGCATGGAAATGATAGGTGTGGATCCGCTGCGTCGCGTGGTGGCTCCTAGACTTTGGGCGGGCTTCGTAGCGCTGCCTATTCTTACCGTTGGCTTTAGCGTGGTGGGTATCTGGGGCGGCTACTTAGTTGGCGTCGAGTGGCTGGGCGTGTTTGAGGGCTCTTATTGGAGCAATATGCAGGCCAGCGTGTCGTTCATCGATGATATCGGCAATGGCATGATCAAAAGCGTGGTGTTCGCGCTGGTGGTGACCTGGATTGCTGTGTTTCAGGGTTATGACCTAGTGCCAACCTCTGAGGGGATTTCGCGAGCTACCACCCGTACGGTGGTCTACTCCTCGTTAGCGGTGCTAGGGCTGGATTTCGTTTTAACCGCCGTTATGTTCGGCGGCCTTTAAGGGTGGAGTAATGTCATGAAGCGCAGCAAAACCATGGAGTTTGGCGTTGGCCTGTTTATGTTGGCTGGCATCATAGGGCTGGTATTCCTCGGCCTGAGAGTCAGCGGTTTAACGCTCTCAGCACCTTCAGATACGTTCCGCTTGGAGGCCAACTTCGCCAATATCGGTGGGTTGAAGCCGCGTGCCCGCGTCACTATGGCAGGGGTTACCGTGGGCCGGGTGGAGTCAATCGAGCTGGATACGGAGTGGTACGACGCTCGTGTCACTTTAAGCTTGGATAGTGAGCTTGAAGGCCAGCTTTCCCAGGATACCACCGCAGCCATATTAACGGCTGGCCTATTGGGCGAGCAGTACATTGGGCTAAGTGTTGGTGGGGCACCAGATGTGCTTGAGGAGGGTGACGTGATTCGTGATACGCAGTCCGCTCTGGTGCTTGAAGAACTTATTCAGCAATTTGTATCCAATATGGTCAGCAACTAGCTGCCTTTAGCTATCTTCATTTGAGAGGTTGATATGATGCATAAGGTTTTTCCTGTTTTCGTTCAGCGGCTCGCGTTGGCTGCCATGCTGTTGCTGGCACCGCTGCTGGCCCAAGCACAAACACAGTCTCCAGAAGAGATGATTCGCGACAACATCGAAGGGTTCATGGCGCAAATCGAAGGGCGTGAAGACTACTATGCCAACAATCTCGATGAGCTGAAGGCGCTGGTCAACGATAGCCTGGATGACATTGCCGATTTCCGTTATATCGGTGCCAGCGTCATGGGCAGCTATTTCCGTAATGCCACGCCAGAGCAGCGCAGCCGTTTTGCGGATGTCTTCCGCCAGACGCTGATCGATACCTACACGCGTGGTCTGGTGACCTTCGACTACGACGAGCTGCGTGTGTTGGGCCAACAGCGTGCCCAGCGTCACGAAGATCAAGCCAGCGTCGATATGGAAGTCGTGGCGAGCAATGGTCAAGTCTACCCGGTGAGCTATAGTCTGCGTCTTTCTGACGGCCAATGGCGTGTCGTGAACGTAATTGTCAACGGCATTAACCTGGGCTTGACCTTCCGTAATCAGTTCGACCAAGCCATGCGTGACAATAACCGCGATTATGATGCGGTCATCCGTGGTTGGGCGCCAGAAATAGGTGTGGACGAGCTAGAGCAGGGAGGCGACGCGTGACATCGCTGTTGTCTCGTTCAGAGGTGTCCCTAACGATTCAGGGTGATGCGCTCATGGTTGCTGGCGACCTGACAATGAATGTAGCGACTGAGGTGGCCGCTGCAGGTGTGAAATGGTTACGCAGTGCCAAGTGTTTAGAGGTCTGCTTTGACTTTGAGCAAGTCAGTAAGGCCAGCAGCGTTGCTATTAGTGTCTTATTTGAATGGCTGCGTGCTTGCCAAGCGCTGCAGATCACGGTTCGTTCGATTGTCTTGTCGGCCCCGCTCAAGCGGCTGGCCTCTTTGGCGGAGTTGGATGCGCTTACTTCCTCATCCGTTTCAGCTTGAACTGAGCGATCTTTAGAGCAGCCCACGGGCTGCTCTATTTATTGGTGGCTTGCACGGCATCGCCAAGCGTGTCGCTTTTCTTTATCATGTTCGCCTATTGGTTACTATTTCAACGACCCCAAAGGAGTTTCCTGTCTCATGCAACCCAACGAGGTAAAAGCACTGCTTGAATCCCGCATCGATGGGTGTGAGTTTCACATCCAGGGTGAAGGCTGCAATTTTCAGGTGATTGCAGTTGGTGAAGCCTTTGAAGGTCTTTCTCCAGTGAAGCGTCAACAGCTTGTATACGCAGCGCTTAGCGAGGAAATCGCTTCGGGTGCACTGCACGCTATCAGCATTAAAACGTTTACTCCGACGCAGTGGCAAACTGCGGCGGAAAACGCTCAGTAACGGCCGCTCCATGGATAAACTCATTATTACGGGCAATGGCTCGGTGGATGGCGAAGTATGGGCAAGCGGTGCGAAAAATGCCGCGCTGCCTATTCTATGCGCGAGCCTATTGGCAGATGGCCCAGTGGTTATCGGTAACCTGCCGCATTTGCAGGATATTACCACCACGCTTGAGCTGTTGGGACGAATGGGCGTTGAGCCTGTGATGGGTGAAAAACTGAGTATTCAACTGGATGGCTCTCAGGTCACTCAATGCCATGCGCCTTACGAGCTGGTGAAAAAGATGCGCGCCTCTATTCTGGTGCTGGGGCCGCTGCTGGCGCACTTTGGTAAGGCGGATGTCTCACTGCCTGGTGGTTGCGCCATTGGCTCACGCCCGGTGGATTTGCACCTGCGTGGTCTGGAAGCCATGGGGGCGGAGATCCACGTTGAAGCGGGCTATATTCGTGCCCGTGTCGACGGTCGTTTAAAAGGTGCAACGATCTTTTTTGATACCGTGACGGTGACAGGCACAGAAAATCTGCTCATGGCGGCTACGCTCGCCGACGGCAGAACGGTTCTTGAAAACGCCGCCCGTGAGCCTGAGGTGGTGGATCTGGCCGAGTGCTTGATCAAAATGGGCGCGAAGATTCATGGTCACGGCACGGACACCATCATCATCGATGGCGTTGCCTCGCTGCACGGCTGCGAGCACGATGTCATGCCCGACCGTATCGAGACGGGCACCTTCCTGGTCGCGGCGGCAATGACCGGCGGGCGGGTAAAAGTGAAGCGTACCCGGGCCGATATTCTTGAAGCGGTACTCGCTAAGTTGGAAGAGGCGGGTGCGGAGGTCGACAGCGGTGAAGATTGGATTTCGCTGGATATGCATGGCAAGCGCCCGAAGGCGGTTAATATCCGAACGGCGCCTTATCCCGCATTCCCCACCGATATGCAGGCTCAGTTCGTCGCTATGAATGCCGTTGCAGACGGGCATTCACGGGTAGTAGAGACAATCTTCGAAAACCGCTTTATGCACGTTCAAGAGCTTAACCGGATGGGCGCGAATATCGTACTGGAGGGTAACGCCGCGTTAATTAAGGGCGTTGATAAGCTTTCTGGAGCCCCGGTGATGGCAACAGACCTTCGTGCTTCGGCATCTCTGGTTATTGCGGCCATGATGGCCGAAGGAGAGACCCTGGTCGATCGCATCTACCATATTGATCGTGGCTACGAGTGTATCGAGGAAAAATTACAGCTGCTGGGGGCGAAAATTCGCCGTATCCCCGGCTAAGCCACGCGGACAACACTGGCCTTAGACCATGAGTAAGCAACTGATTTTAGCCCTTTCAAAAGGGCGTATTTTGGATGAAACGCTGCCTCTGCTGGCAGATGCGGGCATTACGCCCGCTGAAGACTTAAGTAAAAGCCGCAAGCTGCTGTTTGATACTAACTTGCCGGACGTCAAGCTGGTGATCATCCGCGCCACCGATGTGCCCACCTACGTACAATTAGGTGCCGCCGATGTGGGCATTGCAGGTAAAGACGTGCTGCTTGAGCATGGCGCGGAAGGCCTTTATGAGCCGCTAGATCTAGAGATTGCTCGCTGCAAGCTGATGACTGCGGGTGTTACCGGGCAGCCCCCTGCCAAAGCACGCCGCCGCGTGGCGACCAAGTTCGTCAACGTAGCGCGTCGCTACTACGCCGAGCAGGGGATCCAGGCAGAGGTCATCAAGCTCTACGGGGCGATGGAGCTGGCTCCGCTCATGAACTTGGCCGATGAGATCGTCGATATCGTCGACACTGGCAATACGCTTCGCGCTAACGGTATGGAACCCCGTGAGCTCATTGCCCATATCAGCACGCGTTTGGTGGTCAACAAAGCGGCCATGACCATGAAGCACGACCGTATTAAGCCGCTGCTAGCGCGCCTGGAAAGTGCCGTAAAAAAGCGTCAGACGCAGCCTATCGAATGACACGAGGTTCATCATGAGCGATACAACCACAGCCACTATTGCCCGCCTCTCGACCAGTGAAACGGCTTTCCATCAGCGCCTCGATGCGCTGTTGGATTGGGAGGGCGTGTCTGATAAAGCGGTCCAGGCTCGTGTTGAGGAAATCTTGGCAGACGTTAAGCAACGCGGTGATCAGGCGGTCATTGAGGCAACCAACCGCTTTGACCGTTTATCGGTCGAATCGATGGCGCAATTGCGCCTAATGCCAGAGCAATTAAAGAAGGCGTATGATGGTTTGCCTGCCGAGCAGCGTGATGCCCTGGCAATGGCTGCCGAGCGTATTAAGCGCTACCACGAGCGGCAAAAACCGACCTCTTGGCAGTATGAAGAAGCCGATGGCACGGTGTTAGGCCAAAAAGTGACACCGCTTGATCGTGCAGGCATCTATGTTCCAGGCGGTAAGGCGGCTTATCCGTCGTCCGTACTGATGAATGCCATTCCTGCCCACGTGGCAGGTGTGCGTGAAATCGTCATGGTGGTACCTACCCCTGATGGTGTGTTGAATGATCTGGTATTGGCGGCGGCGCACCTAGCGGGCGTGGACTACGTCTTCACTATTGGTGGCGCCCAGGCCGTTGCCGCGCTTGCCTACGGTACGCAAAGCGTTCCTCGGGTCGATAAAATTGTGGGACCCGGCAACATCTACGTGGCCACTGCCAAGCGGGCCGTGTTCGGCCAGGTCGGCATCGATATGATTGCCGGGCCCTCCGAGATTATGGTGGTGTCGGATGGGCAAACCGACCCGGATTGGATCGCCATGGACCTCTTCTCTCAGGCGGAGCATGACGAAGATGCCCAGGCGATTTTGGTGAGCTGGGATGCCGCGCATTTGGACGCCGTGGCGGCTTCCATCGAGCGGTTGCTGCCAACGCTAGAGCGCGAAAAGATTGCCCGCGCATCCCTGAACCGTCGCGGCGCACTGATTCTGTGTACAGATCAGGCCGAAGCGGTTGAGATGATTAACCGTATCGCTCCTGAGCATCTTGAATTGTCGGTTGCTGAGCCTGAGGCATGGCTAGACGATATCCGCCATGCGGGCGCTATCTTTATGGGGCGCCACACGTCGGAAGCGCTGGGGGATTACTGCGCGGGGCCGAACCATGTGCTGCCGACATCCGGCACGGCGCGATTCTCATCACCGCTCGGGGTGTACGACTTCCAGAAACGTTCTTCCATTATCCACTGTTCCCCTGAAGGGGCGTCTGAGCTGGGTAAAGTCGCTTCGGTGTTGGCCCGTGGGGAGTACCTCACTGCCCATGCTCGCTCTGCCGAGTACCGGATTCGCGATTAACGGGCAGTGTGTTTAGTGCAGCAGGGCGGCTTTAAGAGCCGCTCTGCCTGTCGGCTGATGTTGCGTTGGTCGGCACCGGGCGCTCGCCTACCTCCAGCGTCATCTCCATGCGCTCACCGCCGCGGACAATCGTCAGAGGCAGTGACGTGCCGGGAGGAATAGATGCAATGTCACTCATAGTAGCGCGTGCATCTAAAATGACCTGGCCATCAATAGAGAGCAGTACATCCCCCGGTTGTAAGCCTGCCTGTGCGGCAGGTCCGCCGCTTACCACGCCTGCTACGATCACGCCTTGTGGGGTGCGTAGCCCAAACGAGGCTGCGAGCTCTCGCGAAAGCGCCTGAGCCTCAATGCCCAGCCAGCCGCGAATTACGCGACCGCGAGTCACCAGCTCATTGAGTATGCTGTGGGCAAGGTTGGCGGGAATTGCGAAGCCGATACCTTGAGAGCCGCCTGAACGTGAGAAAATTGCCGTATTAATTCCCACTAGAGCGCCATCAGGATTAACGAGTGCGCCGCCTGAGTTGCCGGGGTTAATGGCCGCATCGGTCTGAATAAAATCCTCATATGCATTAAGCCCTAAATGGCTGCGCCCTGTGGCGCTAATAATGCCCATAGTGACGGTTTGGCCAACGCCGAAGGGGTTGCCAATTGCCAGTGCCACATCGCCGACGGCGACCTGTTCTGAGTCGGCAAGCTCAATCACCGGTAGATTTTCAAGATCAATGCGCAGCACTGCTAAGTCGCTTTCTGGGTCTGTACCAATCACTTCGGCCAGCGTTTCACGCCCATCGCGCAGGGCAACCTGGATTTGATCCGCGCCATTAATCACATGATGGTTAGTCAGTACATAGCCATCCTTGCTGACAATGACGCCAGATCCCAAGCTGGAGAGCATCCGTTGATGGGTTGTGGCATCGTCGCCGCTGAAGAACTGCCGGAAGAAGGGGTCTGACATCAGTGGGTGCTGGTCGCGCTCTACAATCCGGGATGAATAGATGTTCACCACCGCAGGCGCTGCTTGGTTAACTGCATCGGAGTAGCTAGCCGGGCCCTGGTTGCGGGCAAGAGGTTCTGCTTGGCGAATGTCGGGCGTAGGTCGGTTAGTGCTCTGCTCGTTGCTGGTAGTGGGTACCAGTGCCGGGGGTGTTTCCACCGCTGCGGGCGGAGTCTGTCGAAACGGGTTTGGCAACTGCTCTGGGAACGCGAGCAGTAGCACGGCAGCTAGCAAGAGCCCCGTGGTAATGGGCCATAAATAGGGCAGCACAGAACGGTGCATGCGAGGATTCCTCAGCGGGTGGCAGTCTAAATAGTCGCGAGGTTCGCGATAATGCGGAGCGAGTTTTACAATGGCGTTATGGTAACACTGAATGCCGCTGTGCCTCACGGTGGCTGTTTAAACTGTTAAGGAGTGAGTGTGAATCATCGCGATCAACTTGTCGCCGCTTGTGACCATCAGCTGCGAGCCGAGCAATTTAAGGACTTTACGGTTAATGGGTTGCAAGTTGAAGGGCGTGATACCGTCAAGCGAGTGATGTCAGGAGTGACGGCGTGCCAGGCGCTGTTAGATGAGGCGGTAGCATGGCAGGCTGACATGGTGTTGGTGCATCACGGTTATTTTTGGAAAAACGAGCCAGTGCCTATTACAGGAATGAAACAGCGCCGCATTAAAACGTTGCTCGCCAATGATATAAGCCTTCTTGCCTATCATTTGCCATTAGATGCCCATGCGGAGATAGGCAACAATGCTCAGTTAGCTAAGCGGCTCGGTTGGAAAGTAGAAGGCTGTTTGGATGGGGAGCTGGGGGAAGGGTTGCTCTGGTCGGGGCGTTTGGTTGCGCCCCAAAGTATTGGTGAGCTTGCTGAGCAAATAAGCACCACGCTTCAGCGGTCTCCTCTTGTTGTGGAAGCGCCGTTTGCTGAGCAGTCTATAGAGCGAATCGCATGGTGTACGGGCGGAGCGCAGGATATGATCACCACTGCCTACGAAGCAGGGGCGCAGGTGTTTGTGTCTGGAGAAATATCTGAGCGTACCACGCATTTGGCGCGTGAAATGGGGATTCACTATATTGCGGCGGGCCACCACGCCACTGAGCGTTATGGGGTCCAAGCGCTTGGTGAGTGGCTAGGCAGTGAGTTCGGTGTGGAGCATCGTTTTGTGGATATTGATAATCCTGCCTAACTCAAGGGCGCAGGGCACCTGTCGCTCATTGATCGGGTGCCCTGCTGGCGATACGCGGCAGTAATGGCGGCGTTTGCCTTAGTAGCGGGGAGGTTGTGCTGCTGTACCTTCAGTAGGTTGGTGGCTCTCTTTTAAGCCAAAATCTTCTGACAGCGTACCGTTTTTGCCCGCTGCGTAGTCTCTAGGCATTGCCACGTTGCTGTCGTTTTCAGTGTCGCTTGTGGTGGTGCTGGATGACGGCTTAACGCTGGATAGTTTCCACTGAGTTGCTTCGTTCTCTACCTGTTGCTCAAGCTGATCAGCTTCGTGGCGAATGTTTTCTAAGCGCTGCTGAATGCTCGTTAAGTGGCTGCTCATGCCCTTCTTTAGTTCAGCGATTTGGTGTTCACGTTCAAGCAGTGTCTGCTTGAGTGAAGCGGCATCCCGCGCACCTTTGCTGAAAAGTCGATAGCACACTAAGCCGATGATAAAGCCGACGATTAATCCAATGATTGCAAAAGTGAATGGCGAGCTTGCTTCCACAGTCTTCTCCCTAAGTAATGCGCGCCACTGAACACAGGGCGTGGCTTTTAAAAACAGCCCCATTATAGGCGCGTCTAAGTCGGTTGGGTCAATCCGCTCATGCGCTTAGCGTTTAAGCGGCGTATAATTAGCCCCATTTTATTGAGCAAGCTTTATCTGGCGGGCGGTGGCACGTCGAGGATACAGCTTGGACAATGCGTTGCGGGAGCACATTAATGGCATCAGTATCTGCACGTCAGGCGTCTGATCAAACGCGTCGGCCAACGCCGCTTGAGCGTTATCAAGAAGACCTCAAGCGTAGCGATTTCCAATATGACTCTGCCCAAGAACAAGCAGTGAAGCATCTGCAGCGCCTCTATGATGAGTTGGTGTCAGCGCCGACCACGGTGCCCAAAGCGATAGTCGCCAGTAAAGGCATCAAGGCCAAAATGGCAGGCTTGCTGGGTAAGAAAAATGAACCGGCCAAACCCCCAGTGCCGCAGGTGAAAGGGCTCTATTTTTGGGGTGGCGTGGGGCGTGGAAAAACTTACTTAGTCGATACCTTTTATGAAGCACTGCCGTTTCCCGAGAAGATGCGCACGCATTTCCACCGCTTTATGCAGCGGGTGCACAACGAGCTGACTCGCTATAAGGGCGAGAAAAATCCTCTTACGCTCATCGCCGGTAAATTTGCGGCAGAGGCGAGGGTAATCTGCTTTGATGAGTTTTTTGTTAAAGACATTACCGACGCGATGATTCTGGCCAATTTGCTGGAAGCACTGTTTGAGCGTGGTGTTGTGCTGGTGGCGACGTCGAATATTGTACCCAATGACCTCTATAAAGACGGCTTGCAGCGTGCACGATTTGTGCCTGCTATTGAGTTGCTGAACCGTCACTGTGAGGTGGTCAACGTTGATTCAGGGGTCGACTACCGCTTGCGTGCTCTTGAGCGTGCAGAAATTTTCCATGCGCCTTTAGATGATGCTGCCGAGCAGGAATTGGCACGCAGCTTCAGAGAGATTGCCGGACAGCCGGGTGAGGAGGGGGCGCCGCTGGAGGTGAATCACCGAGTGCTGAAAACTCGCCGCTTGCATGATGATGTGGTGTGGTTTGAGTTTGCCGAGCTGTGCGATGGCCCTCGTAGCCAAAATGACTATATCGAGCTTGCTCGGGAGTTTCACACAGTGTTGGTAGCCAACGTCCCGCGAATGGATGGTAAAACGGATGATCAGGCGCGGCGCTTTATCAACATGGTGGATGAGTTTTATGACCGTGGCGTAAAGCTGTTGATGTCCGCTGAAGTGCCGGTGGAGTCGCTGTATAACGACGGTAAGCTCACATTTGAGTTTCAGCGTACTCTGTCGCGGCTCCAGGAGATGCAGTCTCGCGAGTACTTGGCGCTGGCTCATAAACCCTAGTGCCTGCGCATGCATCAAAAAAATAGCTACGGCACTTAACTTGGGCACATGCTTACTGTAGAATGCCGCCTCGCTACACGTTGCTGGCTAAAATCAGCAACCAAAAAAAATAGGGATGGTGCTTCACCGCTTGGCGGTGTGAGTCACCCAACACACTTAATCTGGTGATTTCATCCATGAAGACGTTCAGTGCTAAGCCGCAGTCCGTCCAGCGCGACTGGTACATTGTCGACGCTACGGACAAAACGCTCGGTCGTCTGGCAACCGAGATTGCTCGCCGCCTGCGTGGTAAGCATAAGCCCGAATTTACCCCTCACGTTGATACCGGCGACTACATCGTCGTGATCAATGCAGAGAAAGTCCAAGTAACCGGTAACAAGGCGAAGGCTAAAACCTACTACCGCCACACAGGTTACCCGGGCGGTCTGCGCTCCATGACATTCGACAAAATGCTCGACCACGCTCCCGAGCGTATCATCGAGTCTGCCGTTAAAGGCATGCTGCCGAAAGGTCCGTTGGGTCGCGCCATGTACTCCAAGTTAAAAGTGTACGCCGGTGCCGAGCATCCGCATGCTGCCCAGCAGCCGCTTGAACTGAACATCTGAGGAAATCTTCGCCATGACACAGCAGTATTACGGTACCGGGCGCCGCAAGACTTCCACCGCTCGTGTGTTCCTGAAGCCGGGTTCCGGCAAAATTACCGTCAACAACCGTGAGCTTGACCAGTACTTCGGTCGTGTTACCGGTCGCATGGTTGTTCGTCAGCCGTTAGAGTTGACTGAAACCCTAAACCAGTTCGACGTCTACGTTACCGTTGAAGGCGGCGGCGGCTCTTCACAGGCTGGCGCTATTCGTCACGGCATCACGCGTGCCCTGATGAATTACAACGAAGACCTGCGTCCTACGCTGCGTGCCGCTGGTTACGTTACCCGCGATGCTCGTCAGGTTGAGCGTAAGAAAGTCGGTCTGCGTAAAGCACGTCGTCGTCCGCAGTTCTCCAAGCGTTAATTTTACGCTATGTGGCAAAAACGCCCAGGTCAAAGACCTGGGCGTTTTTTATTGGAATATCAAAAAATTATAACGCTCGTACCACCATGGTCCGGGGCGGTTGTTCTTGTGCAGAGCGCTTTGTTTTTTTAACATAGACTGTATTTGATATTCGTCGTCGCAAGACGCCTTTGCGACGGAACGGGTAAGCTGATGGGAGAAACCAGAAATGGCAGATAACGGCGTAAACAAAGGCCGGCGCCGTTTCCTCGTAGGCGCCACCTCCGTTGTGGGGGCGGTGGGCGCTGTCGGGGTTGCGGTCCCCTTTGTGGCATCTTGGCAGCCTAGTGCCAAGGCAAGAGCGGCAGGCGCGCCGGTTCAAGCGGATATTTCCAAGCTTGAGCCAGGTCAGCGTATGACCGTCGAGTGGCGTGGTCGCCCGATTTGGATCATTAATCGTACGCCTGAGATGATCGAACGGACCGAAGCGCTAGGGGCTGACAGCTTGGCGGATCCAGAGTCCGAAGTGCCACAGCAGCCTGCCTATATCCAGGGTGGTCTGCGCTCGATCAAGCCTGAGATTGGTGTCTTGATCGGCATCTGTACCCATTTGGGCTGTTCTCCCTTGTATCGGCCCGAGCCGGATGCGGAAGGGGTGGGTGTCGATAACTGGCCGGGTGGTTTCTTCTGCCCATGCCACGGCTCTCGTTTTGACTTGGCCGGTCGCGTCTTTAGCAACGTTCCTGCGCCGACGAACCTTGAAGTGCCGCCCTACCGCTTTGAAAGCGATGACATCATCGTGATCGGCGAAGATGAGGAGAGTGCCTAATGGCTAATCCAAATAAGGCGAAGGCCGAGAGTGGCATCATGCGTTGGGTGGATGATCGTTTCCCTGCCACTCAAATGATGCAGGACCACTTGACCAAGTACTACGCGCCGAAGAACTTTAACTTCTTCTACATTTTTGGTGTGCTGGCACTACTGGTGCTGGTCAACCAAATCCTGACCGGCGTTTGGTTGACCATGAGTTTCAATCCCTCTGCCGAAGGTGCGTTTGCCTCCGTCGAGTACATCATGCGTGATGTCGAGTGGGGCTGGTTGATTCGCTACATGCATACGACGGGGGCATCCGCCTTCTTCGTGGTCATCTATCTGCATATGTTCCGCGGGTTGCTTTATGGTTCCTACAAAGCGCCACGTGAGCTGGTGTGGATTTTTGGTATGGCCATCTATCTTCTGCTGATGGCCGAAGCCTTCATGGGCTATCTGCTTCCATGGGGTCAGATGTCTTACTGGGGGGCGCAGGTCATTATCTCGCTGTTCTCGGCCATCCCGGGTATTGGCCCTGATCTAGCGCAGTGGGTGCGCGGTGATTTCCTAATTTCAGGCATCACGTTGAACCGTTTCTTTGCGCTTCACGTCGTTGCGTTGCCCATCGTGATTTTGGCATTAGTCGTGCTTCACATCATTGCTCTGCATGAAGTGGGTTCTAACAACCCTGATGGTATCGAAATCAAGCAGAAGAAAGACGAGACCGGTAAGCCGCTCGACGGCATCGCTTTCCACCCGTACTACACCGTGAAGGACTTGGTGGGTATTGCGGTGTTCTTGTTTGTCTTCAGTGTCGTGGTGTTCTACTTCCCGGAAGGGGGGGGCTACTTCATCGAGCGGCCGAACTTTGAACCGGCTAACCCGCTGAAAACGCCTGACCACATTGCACCGGTTTGGTACTTCACGCCGTTCTACGCCATTCTGCGTGCGATTACCTTCTCGCTGTTTGGTCTTGACGCTAAGTTCCTGGGTGTTGTCTGCATGGGCGCGGCGATTGCTGTGCTGTTCGTGCTACCGTGGCTTGACCGTAGCCCTGTGCGCTCTATGCGTTACAAAGGCTGGATGTCCAAAGTTATGCTGCTGCTGTTCTGCATCAGCTTTGTAATTCTTGGTATTCTAGGTGTGCTGCCGTCCACAACAGGTCGCACCATCTTGGCGCAAGTGTGTACAGCCATTTACTTCGCCTTCTTCCTGCTGATGCCGCTCTACACCAAGCTGGAGAAGACTAAACCCGTTCCGGAAAGGGTGACTGGCTAATGAAAAAGCAACTATTAGCACTGCTCTTCGCAATCGTGCCGGTAACCGCGATGGCGGCTGGTGGCGCAAGTGTGCCTCACAGCATGGAGCCTGACCTACAGGATCAGGCGTCTCTGCAAAATGGCATGAAGCTCTATGTTAATTACTGCATGGGCTGTCACTCGCTTGAGCACCAGCGCTTTGCGCGCGCGGCTGATGATCTGGGTATCCCCCAGGATCTGGTAGAAGAGAACTTAATCTTCTCCTCAGACTTAGCGTTCAACGACCAGATGCACATTGCGATGGATCGTGGCGATGCAGA
The DNA here is from genome assembly GCF_021532545.1 of Halomonas sp. Cn5-12. Lineage (NCBI taxonomy): Bacteria > Pseudomonadati > Pseudomonadota > Gammaproteobacteria > Oceanospirillales > Halomonadaceae > Halomonas > Halomonas sp. Cn5-12. The sequence continues at coordinate 229,058 of NZ_JAKGAY010000001.1, read as the reverse complement.
GTCTTGGTTTGGCGCTCCGCCGCCCGACCTGACGCTGGAAGCGCGCCTACGTGGCACTGACTGGATCTACTCCTACCTGTTGGGCTTTTACAAAGACCCGAGTCGTCCCACTGGTGTGAATAACACCGTGTTCGATTTGGTGGCGATGCCTAACGTGCTGGAGCCTCTCCAAGGCGTTCAGGAGTTGGTGTGTGCCGAAACCGATCAGCCGGTGGCGGGACAGTCTCCCGACCCGCTATCAGGTAAGTATCAGTCTTGTGATGTGCTGCAAGTGACTCAGCCAGGGGCGATGGAGCCAGCCGAGTTCGAGGAAGCGGTATATGACCTGACCAACTTCCTGGCCTACGTGGGTGAGCCTTCCAAGCTGCAGGCGCAAGCCCTGGCACCTAAAGTACTTATCTTTATCTTTATTTTTGGTGTGATTGCTTACCTACTCAAGCGTGAGTACTGGCGAGACGTCCACTAATCAGTAAAGTAGGATAGGCGGTTCAGGCGCACGGCGAAAGCCGTGCGCCTTTTGTTTGCGGCGTGATTATGTATCGTTGGCTACCTTCCCATAAGAGGGTGCTGGCATGTTATTATCGAGAATTGTTTTGATGCGAGGATGCTTTCATGGGTGTTGTGGCCAAGCGGTCGTCAATGATCTTTTACTCGGGTAGTGATGATCATTTCAGTCATCGAGTGCGCATTGTTCTGGCTGAAAAAGGAGTAGCGGTCGACATCGTCGATGTCGCTGAGGAGCAGCCGCCTGAAGAGTTAGCAGACCTCAATCCGTACAACAGCGTTCCGACGCTGCTGGATCGTGACTTGGTGCTTTATGAATCCAAGGTAATGATGGAATATCTGGATGAGCGTTTTCCTCATCCGCCCTTGCTGCCGGTCTATCCTGTAGCGCGTGCTCAAAGCCGTCTGTGGATGCATCGCATTGAGCGCGAATGGTGCCCGATGTTAGAGCAGATTCGCACCGGTGGTAAGAAAGAGGCCGATAAGGCACGTAAAGAGCTGCGTGAAAGTCTCATTGGCATTTCGCCCATCTTTGAAGATATGCCTTACTTCATGAGTGAAGAGTTTACGCTGGTAGATTGCTGTTTGGCACCGATCCTGTGGCGTTTACCTGAGCTGAATATTGAGTTGCCCGAGAAGCAAGTGAAGCCGCTGTTAGGTTACATGTCGCGGGTATTTGAGCGCGAAGCGTTTAAAGAATCTTTGAATGAGCGTGAAAAAGAGATGCGCGCTTGAGTTCATTCGGCCTCTTAGCTCTGTGGGCAAGAGGCCATATTTGTTAGGAGGAGGGAGTCTTATGAAATCGAGCCGTCCCTATCTCGCCCGAGCCCTCTATGAGTGGCTGTTAGACAATGAATTAACGCCCTACCTCGTGGTTGACGCCACGCAGCCTGGGGTGGAAGTACCAAGGCAATTTGTTCAGAATGGGCAAATTGTGCTCAATGTAGCGCCGACGGCGGTGCGTGACCTGTTTATGGAAAATCAGGCGATTGGTTTTAATGCTCGATTTGGTGGCCAGCCTATGCAGGTGATGATCCCAACGCCTGCGCTTATCGCTATCTACGCCCGTGAGAATGGTGCGGGTATGGTGTTCGGTCACGAGCCTGAGCTTGATGCTGCTGGGTTTGAAGAGCAGGATGATGAAGCTGGAGAAGCAGGCACTGACACAGAATCGGCAAAGCCTGAGCTGACGCTCACTGAGCCAGCCTCTGAGCAAGCGTCCAGCCAGTCGTCTGATAAGGCGTCTGGCGATGACAAGCCCAAGAAAAAACCGACGCTGCGCGTTGTGAAGTAATCAGTCAGATAGCAGTCTCGGTAGCCAAATACAAAACAGCCTCGCCAACTATTTGGCGAGGCTGTTTTCTAGCATCTAGGTGTTAGTCAAGGTAGTCAAAAACCTTAACAATGCGTTGCACGCCACCTACGGAGGAGGCTGCATTCACAATGCGGTCTGCCTCTTCCCGAGTCACCATGCCCATTAAATAGACACTGGCGTTTTCCGTGGTGACCTTCAGTTTGGAAGAGTCAATGCGGTCATTCGTTGCCAGGTAGCTTATGACATTGGTGGTCAGCCACGTATCTGTTAGCCGCTGGGTGGCGGGCAGGTTGGCGGCGACGGTAAGCTCATTATGAACTTTGTCCACGCCGCGTAAGTTCGATGCAACGTTACCCGCCATGTTTTTCAGCTCTTCGCTTGGTACCTGTCCAACTAGCAGCAGCGTTCCGTTATAGCTGTGGGCGCGAATGCGTGCATCGCCTAGGCGGGCATCGGCACGAGCTAGCGCGCGCTCTACTTCGCGTTCAATCGTGGCGTCGACAGCTTCTACGTCATTGCTACGCTGGCCGTAGTTAGAGGGGTTTGAGGCGCTATTGTTGGCGCAACCGCTTAGTGCTATCACGCCGCAGAGCGTGGCAGCCAATAGTGTTTTGGATGAAAAGTGCAGGGCCATGAGGATGACTCCTTGATCAGTAATTATTCGCAAGGCGTGCGCTATTACTCAGCGCCACCAAACAGCTGTTCGTCAATTAAATCACAAAGGCAGTGAATAACGAGTAAATGAACTTCTTGGATGCGTGCGGTAGAGGTGGCGGGAACACGGATCTCGCAGTCGTCTTGCCCCAGTAAAGAGGCCATATTACCGCCGTCACGCCCGGTTAGTGCTACTACGGTCATGTCGCGGTCGTGAGCCGCTTGGATCGCTTGTACAACGTTAGCGGAGTTGCCGCTAGTTGAAATAGCCAGCAGTACGTCGCCTGGCTGGCCCAGTGCGCGAATTTGCTTGGAGAACACCTCATTATAGCTATAGTCATTAGCAATAGATGTCAGGGTCGAGGTGTCGGTAGTTAGTGCTAAAGCAGGCAGGCTAGGGCGCTCACGCTCAAAACGGTTCAGTAACTCAGAAGAAAAATGCTGACTGTCACCGGCGCTGCCGCCGTTACCACACGCAAGAATTTTCCCTTCATTAACCAGACACTGCACCATCATTTGGCTGGCGACTTCAATAAAAGGAGGCAGTACTTCGCTGGCATAGGTTTTGGTATCAATGCTGGCATTGAAATGGCTGAGTATACGGGATTGAAAGTCCATCAGGGCTTCCTAGTTAAGAGTATTAATAAGCGTCAAAAGCCGCTTGCTCCCAATGAAACTCGAGAGTGGGCGGTGTGCCTGTAATGGCTAGGATATCAAAGCGGCAGGGGCAAGAGAGGTTATGTCGCGCAATATAGAGCGATGCCGCACGAATTAAACGACGCCGCTTCTGCGCGTTCACCATTTCCAAGGGGTGCCCATGGCGCGTTGTGGCGCGATGTTTGACCTCGACAAAGACCAAAATATCCTGGTCATACATCACAAGATCAAGCTCTCCGCCTTTTACATGGTGATTGTTGGTGACCAGGCGAAGGCCGTGCTGCTGCAGCCATTGAGCGGCTAACCGCTCAATGGCTGCACCTCGATAACGGGCAGTTTGGGGATTATTGCTCATTACCCAGTAGGCCAGGAATTAAAATGGGTGACGGTGTGCCATTTTGAAACTTGGCCCAGGGCAGTTCGCGGTGGATGCGGCCATCATTTGATAGCGATAACGTCCCAGTGCTGCCGTTTAAACCGTTTAGGCTGGACAGGTCCGACATCCGTTTAGCAAGTTCATAAGCATCAACACCCATAGCCATCAAGCGGAACATCGAGGCATCTGCCTCATCGCGCAACTGCTGGTAGGTAGGGTAAAAAGGTAGTACCTCTTCTCCGCCTACTGCAGCATCTGGAATTTGCCAGGGAATGTCCATGAACATCACATCGTTCAGATCCTGATCCAAGCGCGTTTGCAGCCGGCCTTCATGTAGGTGCGAGGTGGCGTAGATGGGCAGGTCAGGAGCGTAGTAATAATCCAGCGTGGGCGGCACCTGGCGTGCGTAATCGGGAAGCGCTAGTAGGAAGAGGGCGTCAATGTTGCCAAGGCGGGCGCGCTCGCCGCTAACATTCAGCGCGGTTTGCACAGCGTTGGAAACTGGGCTGCTCGGATTGTAGCGCACTGCATTCGTCACCTCGCCACCCAGGCGCTGAAACTCGTTCCAGAAGGCTTCACCAACTCGGCGGCCCCAGTCATTATCCGGCACCATCACCGACATTTGGCGCTGGCCATCCTGATAAGCACGGCGCGCTGCCTGCCGGGCTTCACCTTCTGCAGATAAGCCGTACTGCAGTAGACGTTGTGCTTGGTTGTTGGCACCGCTGCCATAGTTCAGCGCTAGTGTAGGCAGGGGTACGCTGTCACGCTGCTCAAGCTGAGACACCTGATCCTTATCGAGCGGGCCAATCATTAGCTGGGCATTCATTTGCTGAGCGCGGCTATACAGTTCGTCGAGCGAGTACTGGGCAGCATCGATAAAACTTAACTGAACGCCGTCAGCACTAATCTCGTTATGGCGGCGTATGGCGGTGGCAAGTGTATTGGCAACGCTGCTTAGCGGGCCAGATTCCGGTAGTGCAACCACAATACGGCGAATTTCGGTGCCCTCAAGTTCAGGTAAGGTGACTTGAACTTGCCCCGGCTGCTGATCAAGCGTTTGCTGTGCCCACTGTTGGCGCTCAGCAAGGGTTTGCTGCTGATTTGCCTGCATAGGTAGCTCATCGTCCAAGACTTGTGTTGCGCGCAACACGGCGCGTGGGTCGTTTAACCCGCGAGCAAGCTCTGAAAATAGCATGGCCCAGCGCACGCGATCGGCGTCGTTAAGCAGCGTTTCATCAATGCTGCTGGCGGTATCAAAGGCGTTTTCACGCTGGCCCTGGCGGGCCAAAATATTGGCGGCTTCCAGACGTGTGCGAGCGGCCTGCTCTGGGGCTTGCTGTTCGGCTTGACTGAGCAAGCGGCCGGCATCCTGGTCGGGTACTCGGTCAACCACGCTCGGCGGTTGCATGGCGCACCCGGTGATGAGAAGTGCCATGAAGGCAGTGGCCAACAGGCCACGAAGTGACTGTTTCATGTATCCTTCCTTAGTTTCCATTTGCGCTGTCGCGGTCTATCAGCAGGTTAGCGTGGTTTTCCATAAGCATAGCGCACCGTCAGGGCAAGCCATTAACAAATCGGGAGTCACGATGACACACCAACATCCGGGTACATTGTACGTGGTTGCCACGCCAATTGGGAATTTGGACGACTTAACGCCGCGTGCTGCTCGGGTATTAGCCGATGTATCGCGTATTGCGGCGGAAGATACGCGACATAGCGCGCGGCTGCTTGCCCACTTAGGGGTGAATACGCCGATGATATCGCTACACGAGCACAACGAAGCCCAGCGGGTGGATACGCTGGATGGCTACTTAGCGGCTGGCGAGAGTATCGCGCTGATCAGTGACGCCGGTACGCCACTGATTTGTGACCCTGGGTTTGTGCTAGTGCGTGAGCTGCGCGCTAGAGGGCGGCCCATTGTTCCGCTGCCTGGGGCGTGTGCGCTGGTCACCGCGCTTTCTGGAGCGGGGCTGCCCACCGACCGCTTTACGTTTGGGGGCTTTCTGCCCGCTAAACCCAGCGCTCGCCGCCAAGCGTTGGAGAAGTGGCAGAGCCGTGAAGAAACGTTGGTATTTTACGAGTCGCCCCACCGCATTGTGCATACGCTTGAGGCGCTATGTGAGCAAATGCCTGAGCGCACGGTGGTGCTGGCACGAGAGTTGACCAAAACCTTTGAAACATTTCTTCAGGGATCGCCGGCAGTGCTTCGTGATCAGCTCGCTGAAGATCCTAACCAGAGCCGGGGTGAGTTTGTAGTAATTATTTCTGGTGCCCCTCCGGCGGTGCAGGGGGATGAACAGTCGATAAATGCCAATGAGCTGTTAGCCGCTCTGCTGGCAGAGGGCGTGGGTGTCAAGCAGGGGGCCTCGATTGCTGCCAAAATGCTAGGCGGGCGTAAGCAGGGGTGGTACGCCCGATTGCAGGCAATGAAAGGTCAGCATTGAGGCGAACGCAGGGCGCTGGTATGCTTGCCGCCGGAGTTGGCCAGACAGTCGCCGCTAGTGTGCTCGCAAAGGCCGCTAGGGGAGGAAAGTCCGGGCTCCATAGGGCAGAGTGCCAGGTAACGCCTGGGCGGCGTAAGCCGACGGAAAGTGCAGCAGAGAGTAGACCGCCTAAGCCTTTCGGGGCCGGTAAGGGTGAAAGGGTGCGGTAAGAGCGCACCGCGCGCCTGGCAACAGTGCGTGGCATGGTAAACCCCACTCGGAGCAAGACCAAATAGGGACCCAACGGCGTGGCCCGCGCTGGGTCCGGGTAGGTTGCTTGAGCGCTGCGGTGACGCAGCGCCTAGAGGAATGACTGTCCACGACAGAACCCGGCTTATCGGCCGACTCCCCATTTCCATGAAAGGCGTGCCAAGCACGCCTTCCCAAATTATGTGTGAGAGTAACATGCCTTCTGCTGACGCTGATCAGGTCACCCGTTTTCGTCATACCAGCGTTTTATTGGAAGGAGCGGTAGATGCACTGGTCCATGATTCTGAAGGTATCTACCTAGATGGTACCTTTGGCCGTGGCGGTCACTCCCGGTTAATTCTTTCGCGTTTAAGCGAGCAGGGTCGCTTATTGGCCATGGATCGCGACCCGCAGGCCATTGCCGCCGCTGCTGAGATAGAAGACTCCCGTTTCCACATTACTCAGCGTGAATTTGCTCACTTGGCTGAATTTGCCAAAGAGCAGGGGGTCTACGGCAAACTCTCTGGTGTTTTGCTGGATGTGGGCGTCTCATCCCCGCAGCTTGATGATCCTGAGCGCGGTTTTAGCTTTATGCGCAACGGCCCGTTAGATATGCGCATGGACCCCACGCAAGGGGAAAGTGCCGCCGAGTTTTTGGCGCGAGCCAGTGAAGCCGATATTGCCAACGTCTTTAAAACCTACGGTGAGGAGCGCTACGCCAAGCGCCTAGCTAACGCCGTGGTGAAACGACGCGTGGAGAAGCCTTTTACCCACACGGTGGATTTGGCGGAGGTGCTGAAAGCCGCCCACCCAGCATGGGAAAAAGGTCGGCACCCGGCGACCAAAGCGTTTCAGGGGCTGCGTATTTATCTTAATGGGGAACTTGACCAGCTAGATGCCGCCTTAGAGGCAGCGCTTGAAGCGCTAGCGCCGGGCGGTCATCTAGTGGTCATCAGCTTTCACTCCTTGGAAGATCGCCGTGTGAAGCGGTTTATCCGCCATCATGTGCGCGGTGACACCCACTTGCCACGGGGTGTGCCCATTCGTGATGATCAGTTGAATCGTCGCCTTGAAGCATTGGGCAAAGGCAGTCGCCCGAGCGACGAGGAAGTGGATGCTAACCCCCGCGCGCGTAGTGCCGTTATGCGGGCGGCCCGTAAGCGAGGCTAACAATGAGCATTGAACGGCTAGTGCATTGGGTTTCCACGCTGAGGGCGGAGTGGCCGTTTAAACTGCGCCTTCGCCTGTGGCCCATCACCATGATTGTGCTGTTTTTTGCCTGTTTATTGACTGGCTTAGCAGTAGTGACCACCACCCATATGACGCGGGTACAGTTTGCTGAGCTTCAGCGGTTAGAGCAGGAAGAAAACCAGCTCCAGACCGAGTGGGGCCAACTGCTGTTGGAAGAGGGGGCTTGGGCAACGCCAGCCCGCATTGAACAAATTGCCACGGAACGGCTAGAGATGCGTATTCCTGACGTAAATGATGTCGAGGTGATTCGGCCATGAAGCGTGAAGGTCGGGGAGGGAAGTCCCGCCAATATCCTATCGCGCCGCCGCTTGCTGGTGGACGCTTTTTCTTTATTTTGTTAGCAGTTGGTCTCGCCTCTGCCATTTTGATTGGGCGAATTACACTGCTACAGGTGATTGATCGCCCATTTTTGCAGAGCCAGGGTGATGCCCGCACGCTGCGCCATGAAGCTATTCCTGCTCACCGCGGAATGATCACTGACCGTAACGGCGAGCCACTGGCAATATCCACGCCGGTCGTGACGCTTTGGGCGAACCCTCAAGAGTTACCTACAGACGCCATCCAGCGTGTCATGCTGGCGCAGGCGCTGGGGATGTCACTGGATGACTTCGAGTCCCGGGTGGCGCGCTACAGTAGCCGCGAATTCATGTATTTGCGCCGACAGATGACCCCAGACGCTGCGCAGCGCATCCTCGATCTGCGCACGCCGGGTGTCTATCCACAGCGTGAATACAAGCGCTACTACCCGGCTGGAGAGGTGGCGGCCCAAATACTCGGCGTCACCAACGTAGACGACGTCGGTCAGGAGGGCTTAGAGCTCGCTTATCAGCCCTATCTAGCGGGTCACCCGGGGCAGCGTCGTGTCATCAAAGACCGGCGCGGTCGGCTGGTGCGAGAGCTGGGCGTGATTCGTGAAGCGCAGCCAGGCGGAGAGCTGACCCTGGCGATTGATCAGCGTATCCAGTACATGGCATATCGCGAATTGCGCGCTGCAGTGGCTGAACATCAAGCAGATGGTGGTGTTTTGGTCATGATGGATGCCCGTACAGGTGAAGTCCTGGCAATGGCCAATCTGCCGTCTTACAACCCCAATAACCGAGCGGGCTTAGATCCTCGTGGTTTGCGTAATCAAGCGCTGGTGGATGTATTCGAGCCTGGTTCGGTCATGAAGCCGTTAGCCATGGCAGCGGTGCTTGAAAGCGGTATTGTTGGCCGCGATGCTGTGGTAGATACATCGCCTGGATGGATGAGGCTTGATCAATTTACGATCCGAGACTTCCGTAACTACGGTGAACTGGATCTCGCGGGTATTCTTGAAAAATCTTCTAACATTGGGATGTCTCGCTTGGCTCTGCAGCTAAGCGATACGGCTATTTGGGAGAAGTATAATCAGCTCGGTCTGGGGCAAAGCCCCGGAACAGGCTTTCCAGGCGAGTCTACGGGCAATCTACCGGCTCGGATTCGGTGGTCTAGAAGTGAGCGAGCAGCCCTCTCTTATGGGTATGGTTTATCGGTAACAGCCGTTCAGCTAGCCAGTGCTTATACTGCGTTGGCTAATAATGGTGAACGCTTACCCCCTTCGCTGTTAAGGTTGTCAGAGCCGCCCCAAGGTATCCCGGCCATTGAGCCGAGTGTTGCCAACGACTTACTAGAAATATTAGAAACCTCGGTTGGCGCCTATACAGGTGGGCGACGTGCCCGTGTAGAAGGGTATCGCGTTGGCGGAAAAACCGGCACCGTGCGTAAAACGGGCCAGCAAGGCTACGCCAATGATGCCTATCGCAGCGTCTTTGCGGGTATTGCGCCCATTTCGGACCCGCGTATCGTGACGGTGGTGATGATTGACCATCCCAAAGCAGGCGAATTTTATGGTGGAGCGGTAGCAGCGCCGGTGTTCTCTAGTGTCACCGGTAATGCGTTGCGGCTACTGGATGTGCCGCCTGACTACGAGGTCGAATAGTGTTTAAGGAGATGGCATGACCATATGCCCAGAACAGTTACGGAAAGCGTTGCACCACGTATGGCCAAGCGCCAGTTTGCCAGCCTTACCTGACCTTCCTCAGCAGCTCAACTTGATCACTGATTCTCGCAAGCTGACGGAAGGTGATGTGTTTGTCGCCGTCCCCGGTAGCCAGCGTGATGGGCGAGAGTATATCGAGCAGGCATTAGCGAGCGATGCCTCGTTAGTACTGGCCCACACCAAAGAGAGTGACGTGCGATTAGAAGGACAGGTGCTGTTCCTGCCGCATCTTTCGCTACGCCTAGGTGAGCTAGGCCGCACGCTATTTGATGTACCAAGCGGCCTGGAAATTATCGCGGTCACGGGCACCAACGGAAAGAGCTCTGTGACTCACTACATTGCGGAGCTAAGTGAGCAGTTGGGTACCGCTGCCGGCGTGATTGGCACCTTAGGCGTCGGCCGTCCGGGTAAACTTTTGGAAAGCGGTTTAACGACGCCAGGCCCGCTGGCGCTGCAGGCGACACTTGGCGAGCTGGCTCGCCAAGGTGTAAAGCGCGTCGCGCTTGAAGCCTCGTCCCATGCACTAGATCAGCAGCGCTTAGATGCTGTGAATGTGAATGTGGGCGTCTTTACCAACCTCACCCGAGATCATCTGGACTATCACGGCAGCATGGCGGCCTACGCTGCGGCAAAGGCCAAGCTATTTCGCCGTACAGAGTTAGCCCTTGCGGTCGTTAATGGTGATGACCCCTTGGCGCGTTTAATGTTGGCAGGGTGCGACGAGAACGTACGTGTATTGGCCACTGGGAGTGATGAAGCCGTGACGCTGCGCGTTCTGGATTGGCAGCCCCATGCCCTTGGGCAGCAGGCGCTGATAGCCACCCCAGAAGGCGAAAAAGTCCTGCGGCTAGGGCTCGTGGGGCGTTTCAACCTGGATAATGTACTACTTGCCATGGCCGTACTTTACGGATTAGGTGAGCCGCTGGATGCGATCTTTGAAGCAGCAGCAGTGCTTTCTCCTGTGCCGGGGCGCATGGCCTGCTACGGTGGTGATAACGCCCCTAGCGTGGTGGTAGATTATGCCCACACGCCAGATGCACTGCAGAGTGCGTTGGGTGCTTTGCGTGCCCATTTGGGCAGTCAAGGCAAGCTATGGTGCCTGTTTGGCTGCGGCGGTGAGCGGGATACAGGGAAGCGCGCTGAAATGGCGAAAGTAGCAGAGCAACTGGCTGATCACGTGGTCGTCACCGATGACAACCCACGCAGTGAGTCTGCCGAGCAGATTCGTCAGCAAATCCACGCAGGCTTTGCCGGTAGTGTGCCAGTAGATGATAGAGGTGACCGCCGACAAGCCATTCTTTACGCGGTTCATCAAGCCGCTCCTGACGATGTGATTCTCGTTGCAGGAAAAGGTCATGAAACCTATCAAGAGATAGACGGAGTTCGCCACCCTTATCAAGATGTCGAGCAGGTGCTCCACGCCCTTGCCACACGGGGAACCCCCTAATGTGGGCGTTGGTAGAAGTAGCCGCCGCCCTTGGCTGCGATATCTCGGCTGAGAGCGCCAACTTGCCCATTTCAGCGGTAGTGACTGACACGCGTAAAATTGTGCCGGGCTGTCTATTTATCGCGCTAAAAGGGCCGCGCTTTGATGGCCATGAGTTTGTAGAGCATGCCAAAGAGCAAGGGGCCGCAGCAGCCCTGGTAGAGCGTGAGGTGGATAGCGCTCTACCTCAGTTGGTGTGCGCCGATACGCGGTTAGGACTTGGGCTGGTCGCGCGGGCTTGGCGTCAGCGCTTTATCCTGCCGCTGGTGGCGGTGACGGGTAATAGCGGTAAAACCACGGTAAAAGAGATGACTGCTGCGCTGTTAGCACCGCTAGGTTGCGTGCTGGCGACAGCAGACAACTTGAATAACGATATTGGTGCGCCGTTAACCCTGCTGCGCTTATCGAGCGAACATCAAGCGGGCGTTATTGAGCTAGGCGCTAATCATTTAGGCGAGATCGCCTGGACTAGCCAGCTCACTGCACCGCAGGTCGCTATTATCACTAACGTGACTGGCGCTCATGTGGGCGAGTTTGGCGGCATGGGCCAAATTGCTCAGGCGAAGAGTGAAATTTTCTCGGGTCTTAGCGGTCATGGTACTGCCGTCATTAATAGGGATGACCGCTACTACGCTTTTTGGGCAGCCTGTGCTGCCCCTCGGCAAATTGTAAGCTATGGCTTACATGACGATGCGGACGTTCACGCGAGGGCACTTTCCTGCGACCCCCAGGGGCGGTATGCTTTCACGCTTGTTGCGCACGGCCAAATCATGGGTGAAGTGCAGTTGCCGCTTATCGGCAAACATAATGTCAGTAATGCCCTGGCCGCATCGGCAGCAGCGCTAGCGCTAGGAGTAACGCCAGAGCACGTCGTGACAGGATTAAGCTGTTTAACCTCGCTTTCGGGGCGGCTAAGCGTAGTGCCGGGGTTACGCAATGCAACGTTGTTGGATGACACTTACAATGCAAATCCAGGGGCGGTTAAAGCTGCCTTGGACGCGCTCGCTAGCTTCCCTGCGCCACGCTGGTGTGCACTCGGGGCAATGGGTGAGTTGGGCAGTGAGTCCCAAGCTTTACATGCAGAGATTGGCCGCTACGCCGCGTCGTTAGGCATCGATACGCTATTAACGTTTGGCGAGGCGGCGCGCGCGGCCTCAAGTGCCTTTGGTCGCGGGCAACACTTTGACGATCACGAGACGCTTGTGCGTCATGTTATTAATACTCTTCCGCCTAACACCACTCTGCTGGTGAAAGGGTCGCGTAGTGCAGGCATGGAAACGGTCATTGCTGCGCTGCGTGCGGATGAAACAAGGTAAACGCCGTTCATGTTACTTCACTTGGCGAATTTTTTAGCTCAATTCCAAACTGCGTTTCAGGTGTTCAATTATTTGACGCTGCGCGTCATTCTCGCCGCGCTCACCGCGCTGATGCTGTGCCTTTGGCTGGGGCCCTGGGTGATACGTCGCCTGGTCGAAGGGCAGATTGGCCAGGCCGTTCGCGACGACGGCCCACAGTCGCATCTTTCCAAAGCAGGTACGCCGACCATGGGCGGCGCCATGATCCTGCTGGCGATTGCGATCAGCACCTTGCTGTGGGGTGACCTGACCAACTATTACGTCTGGATCGTGCTGCTGGTGACGCTGGGCTTTGGCGCCATCGGGTGGGTCGACGATTATCGTAAAGTGGTTGAAAAGAACCCGCGCGGCCTGCCTGCCCGTTGGAAGTATTTCTGGCAGTCGGTGGTTGGTATTGGTGCCGCAGTAGTGCTTTATGCCACGGCGACCACGCCTGCGGAAACCAGCTTGCTAATTCCGATGTTTAAAGATGTCGCTCTGCCGCTGGGCGTTTTCTACATCGTACTGAGCTATTTCGTTATTGTTGGCAGCTCCAACGCCGTCAACCTTACCGACGGTTTGGATGGCTTGGCGATTATGCCCACTGTGCTGGTGGCGATGGGGCTCTCTGTATTTGCTTATGCCAGCGGTAATGCGGTGTTTGCCAACTACCTACATATCCCTTTTATCCACGGCACCGGCGAGTTGGCAGTATTTTGTGCCACCATCGCGGGTGCAGGTCTTGGCTTTTTATGGTTTAACACCTATCCCGCCCAGGTATTTATGGGCGACGTAGGTGCCCTTGCCCTTGGGGCTGCGTTAGGGGTAGTCGCGGTCATTGTCCGTCAAGAGATCGTGCTCTTTATCATGGGCGGTATTTTTGTACTGGAAACCGTCTCGGTGATCCTCCAGGTAGGCTCCTACAAACTAACTGGACGCCGCATCTTCCGCATGGCACCGCTACATCACCACTACGAGCTGAAAGGGTGGCCAGAGCCGCGGGTTATCGTGCGGTTCTGGATAATTACCGTGGTACTTGTGCTGCTAGGCTTGGCCACGCTCAAAGTTCGTTAATCAAAGAAGATAGTAGGCGGCGCACAGGCCGCCTTTGGCGTATGGCAGAAGGAGCCACATGGTGCAGGTACCGAACGGATTTACGGTAGTCGTTGGGCTAGGGCTCTCTGGTCAGGCGATTTGCCGCCATCTTACCCAGCTGGGTAGGCCGTTTATGGTGGCTGATACCCGTGAAGCGCCTCCAGGGGTGGAGGCTTTTCGCCAAACGTACCCGGATGTTCAGGTGCATTGTGGCTCTCTGGCTGCTTTGGATTTTTGTCAGGCCTACGAGGTCGTGATTAGCCCAGGTGTAGATCCTCGCACGGCTGGTTTGGAGGGGCTGCTTGAGCGCCATAACCCTGCCACTGGCGAGCCCATGCTGGTAGGCGAAATCGCGCTGTTCAAACGTGCCGTGAAAGCACCCATTGCGGCCATTACGGGCTCCAATGCTAAGTCCACAGTGACGACGCTACTTGGCGAGATGGCTGCTGCATCTGGCATTAATGCCGCTGTGGGCGGCAATCTAGGTACGCCCGCGCTTGATCTTCTGGCGCAACAGCCAGACGCCGACCTATACATCCTAGAGCTATCCAGCTTTCAGTTGGAAACCACGCCCTCTTTAGGCGCGGCCTCGGCGGCCTTCTTAAATCTCTGCGATGACCATCTTGATCGCCACGGCGATCTAGAGGGCTACCGACAGGCCAAGCAGCGTATTTTTATCGGCGCAGAGCACGCCGTGGTGAATGCTGACGATCCGCAAACATGGCCGGATCAGCCGCTAGAGCATATCGAGCACTTTGGGGTACATACTCCCCGTGATGCTGCGTGGGGACTGGTCGAGCAACAGGGCCATTGGTGGCTAATGCAGGGCAAAACGCCATGGCTGTTAGCCGATGAGCTGCGTATAACTGGGCAGCATAATTACGCCAATGCGTTAGCGGCGCTGGCGATGGGGCGCGCATTAGGCTTTGATAAAGCCAGTATGTGCGGTGCCCTAAAAGCGTTTGTAGGTTTGCCGCACCGCAGTGAAACCATTGCCGAGCTAAACGGCGTTCGCTGGGTCAATGATTCCAAAGGAACCAATGTGGGCGCGACGCTGGCTGCCATCAACGGGATTGGCACCACCCTGCAAGGAAAGCTGCTTCTTTTGGCAGGCGGCGTTGGCAAGGGGGCGGATTTTTCTCCGTTGGCTGCACCGCTAGCGAATAGCGCTCGCACTGCTATTGTGTTTGGGGCCGATGCGCCGCGCCTTGCCGAAGCGCTTAATGAGGCGATTCCGGTTGAGCGTGTGGAAAACTTAACGCAAGCCATGGAGGTTGCTTTCGCCATGGCCAAGCCCGGTGATTGCGTGCTGCTGTCACCCGCCTGTGCGAGTTTGGATCAATTCGCCAACTATCAGGCACGAGGTGACGCTTTTCGTCACTGGGTTGAGCACAAACGCAGCGAGTTGACGCCATGAGCGATGAATCTCTCAGTAGAGTACAGCGGCTGCGCGCTGCCTTAACGACCCAGCACCTGCCTTGTGATATCTGGCTGATTGTTGCGGTGGTGGCGTTGGCGGGGCTTGGCTGGATTATGGTCAGCTCTGCGTCGGTGGGGCTGCTGGAAAACAGCTACCACTACTCCCGTCAGCACGGCATCTTTCTATTATTAGCCATTGTTGCCTGCCTCTTTATGTTATGCGTGCCTTTGGAGCTGTGGCGGCAGAACGCAGCGCTTATTCTACTCGTCAGCATTTTTATGCTGGTGGTGGTGCTAGTTATTGGCCAAGAGGTGAACGGCAGTAAGCGTTGGATTTCACTGCCTGGGCCGCTGCCGAGTTTGCAGGTGTCGGAACTGGCGAAAGTGGGCCTTATTTTTTACATGGCGGCATTTATGTCGCGCTTTACCTACGAGCTGCGGCAGCGGGCGTTTACCATGTGGCGGCCATTGGCCGTGCTTGCCGTACCCGCGAGCCTGCTGTTCTTAGCTCCAGATTTCGGTGGCATGGTGGTTTACGCCGTGTGTGTTATTGGCATGTTAATGATGAGTGGCGCCTCGCTGACCTTACTGCTCGGCAGTGGAAGCGTGCTGGGGGTTGGGGCGGTGATGATGGTAGTAATGGAGCCCTACCGCTTGGCCCGCTGGACAAGCTTTCTTGACCCCTGGGCCGATCAATTTGCCACCGGCTATCAGTTAACCCAGGCGTTGATTGCGTTTGGTCGTGGGCATGTAACAGGTACCGGTCTTGGCAATAGCGTTCAAAAGCTTCACTACCTGCCGGAAGCCCACACCGACTTTATTTTTGCTGTAGTGGCCGAAGAGCTAGGGATGATTGGTGCCATTTTAGTGGTGCTACTGTTTACTCTATTTATTGTACGCGCCATGTGGGTCGGCCGCCGCGCGGAGCTGGCAGGGCATCTGTTTGGCGCCTACGTTAGCTACGGCATTGGGTTTATTGTGGCGGCTCAGGCGTTCATTAACATGGCCGTAAGCTCTGGGTTGCTGCCCACAAAAGGGCTTACTCTGCCGCTAATCAGCTATGGCGGCTCAAGTCTGTTGGTGACGGGCATGATGATTGGGCTACTGCTGCGTGTGGATGCTGAGACTCGGCACCGCCCCCGGCGTACGCCCACCCCCTACCGAGCACGCCGAGAACCGCGTTTATCGTAATTATTCAAGGAGTCGTTTGTGGCGACGAACTCGCGTCGACGGATATTGATTATGGCCGGGGGAACCGGTGGGCACGTTATTCCTGCGCTCTCTTTGGCGCATGCTTTACAGGCCAAGGGTGTCGACGTTGAATGGCTGGGAAGCCCGCGTGGTATCGAAAATCGGCTAGTGCCTAATGCTGGTATTATGCTACACACGATTGCCATTGAAGGGCTGAGGGGCAAAGGGCTGGCAGGCTGGTGCAAAGCGCCCATCAATCTTTCCCGAGCGGTGATGCAGGCGCGACGCATCATTAAACGCTTTAAACCTGATGTTGTGGTCGGCCTGGGGGGCTTTGCCAGTGGCCCGGGTGGGCTGGCGGCGCGGCTGTCGGGTGTGCCGCTGGTCATTCATGAACAGAATGCCGTCGCAGGCCTCACTAATAAAGTGCTTTCGCGCTTGGCGACGCGTACTTACGCCGCCTTTGAGGATGCGTTTGGCAGTCGTGCAGTAGTTATTGGTAACCCCGTGCGTGAAGAGATTGCGGCGCTAGGCGAGAGCCCTAAGCAGGTGGCTGAGATGTCTAATAGGCCGCTTAGGCTGCTGGTTGTGGGTGGCTCGCTCGGTGCTGTAGCACTAAATGAGCGCCTGCCGCCAGCGCTTGCCGCGCTACCACCAGAGCGGCGCCCGGATGTGCGCCATCAAGCCGGTAAAGAGCGCGACGTAGCCACCGCCCAGGCATATACAGAACTTGGCATTGTGGCCGATGTTAGCCCCTTTATCGATGATATGGCGGCCGCCTACTCATGGGCGGATCTTGTGGTTTGCCGCGCTGGTGCGTTAACGGTTGCCGAGTTGGCTGCAGCGGCAAAGCCTGCGCTGTTAGTGCCATTTCCATTTGCAGTAGATGACCATCAGCGAGTCAATGCTGATGTGCTGGTGAAGGCGGGAGCGGCTCAGTGTGTCATCCAATCAGCCCTCACGCCTGAGCGCTTAACTCAATTATTAGACGAATTACTTCATCCCGACAGGCTGGCGGAAATGGCGTCTAAAGCGCGCCAAGCCGCTTATTTAGATGCCACCGAGCGTCTTGCAGCAGGCTGTTTGGGATTAGTGAAGCAAGGAGAAACTGCGTGACCGATTCAGTGACTAACATGTCGCCGCAGGGGGCTCGCCCAACTGGCCCCGGTATGCGTCGTATTAAGCGGCTGCATTTTGTAGGTATCGGTGGTGCAGGCATGTGCGGTATTGCCGAAGTATTAGCCAACCAGGGCTACCAAGTTAGCGGTAGCGACATGAAAGCCTCCGCCGTGGTTGAACGGCTGCGCCATTGCGGAGTAAGCGTGGCCATTGGTCATGCTGAAGAGCATGTGCAGGGGGCCGATGTGGTTGTTGTCTCCAGCGCAATTGATGAAACCAACCCTGAAATACGCTGGGCACATGAGCACCGCGTGCCGGTAGTGCGCCGTGCCGAAATGCTGGCAGAACTGATGCGCTTCCGTCACGGTATTGCCGTCGCGGGGACTCACGGTAAAACAACCACCACTAGCTTGACAGCAACACTATTGGCCGAGGGTGGCCTGGACCCTACTTTTGTGATTGGCGGAAAACTGACGAGTGCAGGCGCCAATGCTCGTTTAGGTGAAGGTGATTACTTAGTCGCTGAAGCTGATGAATCCGATGCCTCGTTCCTTCACCTTCAGCCCATGGTATCGATTGTTACCAATATCGATGCTGACCACATGGCGACTTATGGCGGCGATTTTGAGCGCCTGAAAAGCACTTTCATCGAATTTTTGCACAATCTACCGTTTTATGGCCTTGCGGTGTTGTGTATTGACGATCCTCATGTGCGTGGGCTGTGTGACCAAGTTAAACGCCAGTTTGTCACTTACGGCTTTGATGAAGATGCCGACTACCGCATCGTTGATTTTTCTCAACAGGCGGGAGAAGTCTCGTTTACCGCTCTGCGCCCTGGTGATGCGGCACCGCTGGCCATTCGGCTCGCTATGCCGGGCCGCCATAACGCCCTCAATGCGATGGCGGCTATCGTTGTGGCCACTGACGCAGGCGTAAGTGATGATGCGATCCAGCGTGGGCTAACTGGGTTCGCCGGGGTAGGGCGACGCTTTCAAGTGCATGGACACTTTCCAGCACCTTCCGGCGGTGGCGATATTATGCTAGTGGATGACTACGGTCACCATCCTCGTGAAGTCGATATGGTAATCCAGGCAGTGCGAGCAGGTTGGCCTGATCGACGCCTTGTGATGCTTTACCAACCCCACCGTTACAGCCGTACGCGGGATCTTTTTGAGGATTTTGTGCGTGTGCTTTCTCAGGTGGATACCCTGGTGCTACTGGATGTATACAGCGCAGGTGAGGCCGTGCTGCCGGGAGCCGAAGGGAAAACGCTGGCGGGCTCTATTCGACAGCGTGGTGAAGTCGATCCGCTGTTTGTCGAGCACAAGCAGGAGCTGCCTGCCTTGTTGAATAATGTGCTACGGCCTGGAGATATTTTGATTACTCAAGGGGCCGGCGACATTGGCGGTATTTCGCTGCGCCTTGCTCAGGCAAAACTTGAGATGGATGAGGTGGCGCTATGAACAGCGGGCAAACTGGTTCTCTAGACCGCGTCGTAGTGGTTTACGGCGGCACATCGGCTGAGCGGGATGTTTCCCTGAAAAGCGGCGCCGCTATTCTTGCCGCTTTAAAACGTCAAGGTGTGGATGCGCTCGGCTACGACCCTAAAGAGGGTGGTCTAGCAGGGCTTGAGCGTCTGGCGCCTAGCGCCGTGTTTGTGGCGCTACATGGGCGTGGTGGAGAAGACGGCACGTTTCAGGGCGCGTTAGAGCTGCTCGGCGTGCCCTATACCGGCAGCGGCGTACTGGCATCTGCATTGGGCATGGATAAACAGCGCACTAAGCAAGTGTGGCAGGCCGTTGGCTTGCCTACCCCTGAATGCATCATGCTAAGTGAAAACGCTGATTGGACGGCCGTAGTAAACCAGCTTGGGCTGCCTATGGTGGTCAAGCCAGTCCATGAAGGCTCCACCTTGGGCATCAGTATTGTCAAAAGCCGGGATGAATTAAAAGCTGCCTACACGGCTGCCGCAAAATTTGATGCGCGGG
Source organism: Halomonas sp. Cn5-12 (assembly GCF_021532545.1). Taxonomy (NCBI): domain Bacteria; kingdom Pseudomonadati; phylum Pseudomonadota; class Gammaproteobacteria; order Oceanospirillales; family Halomonadaceae; genus Halomonas; species Halomonas sp. Cn5-12. The sequence goes on along the minus strand of NZ_JAKGAY010000001.1, from coordinate 209,974 downwards.
TAATGGCTGAGCGGTTTATTGTCGGGGATGAATACACGGTCGCGCTCCTGGGTGATGATGTGTTGCCCGCTATTCGCGTTGAAGTGCCGGGTGGATTCTATGACTACGAAGCCAAGTACATTGCTAACACCACGCAGTACCATCTGCCCTGTGGTTTGTCTGAGCAAGATGAGCAAGCGCTGGCAGCACTATGTAAAAAGGCCTTTTTAGCGGTAGGTGGCGAAGGGTGGGGGCGTATTGATGTAATGCGTGACGCAGCTGGTAAGTGTTGGCTGATAGAGGTTAACACCGTGCCCGGCATGACTGACCACAGCCTGGTGCCGCAGGCAGCCGCCTACGCCGGGATTGACTTTGATCAGTTGGTCATGCGTATTTTACAGACCGCCGTTCAGCCGAGCATGCCGTAATGAGTAGCTGGGCAATAGGAGCGTTATGAAAAAACGCAACGCATGGCTGGGCGTTGTGCTGCTGGCGCTGCTACTAGGTGCGGGTGGCCGTGCACTGTGGCTATGGCTTGATCGTCCCATTGAGCGCGTGTCGATTCGTGGCGAATGGGAGTACGTTAGTGCTGATTACCTGCGTACGCAGTTAGCGCCGCTTGTGCAGGATGCAACGTGGCTATCGGTAGATCTAGGCGAGCTACGCCAGCGTTCGCTACGTATTGGCTGGCTGAATGAAGTGCGAATTTCCCGCGAGTGGCCTAACGCTTTGGTGTTTGAGCTAGTGGAGCAGGTGCCTGTAGCGCGCTGGAACGATGATTTCCTGCTTAATCCTGAAGGAGAGCCGTTTGCATTTGCGCCGTTAGGTGCACCTGAAGGGTTGCCCGACCTCTCAGGGCCAGCGGGCAACAGTGAAGAGGTGTTGGCGTATTATCAGCGGTTGACTCCCCATTTTGCCAGTTTGTCGCTATCGCTTTCTCAGCTACGCTTAGAGCCTCGCGGTGCTTGGCGCTTACAGTTGGGAGACGGGGCCTGGGTCATGTTAGGTAGACGTCAGCATGGAGAGCGTTTGGCAAGGTTATCTGCTTCTTGGCAGCGCGAGCTTGCAAGCTTTAGTGAGCATATCCGCTATATTGATTTACGCTATCCTAATGGTGTTGCGGTGGCTTGGCATGGTGAAACGGATTTTCAAGAGCGTGAACAGCAAGAGGTCAATGAGTAACCGCTCGTGGCAATGTGCAAAAAGTAGGTAATGTGAGTGGTTGCCAACGCCGAAAAACCCATGAATGGGGTTTAAATTGCGATCCAGTCCAATTATCGTGGCTGTGCGCTAGTCGTATTGCGACTATTGTTTCTATACTATGTCCCTAGCGGTGATGTGGATGAGTTTTATTATCCTGTCAGCGGTTAGCTTGGTTAGATAGTATTCTAGTTAAAGCTATTAAACGCAAATTGGTTATTGCGTTGGCGTTTTAATGCCGATTGGCAATACCTACCCTATTAAAATGACGGCAAGGAGATTTACCGACTCATGGCAGGCTCACCCAACGCATCCAATATGGTTGTCGGGCTGGACATCGGAACGTCCAAGGTCGTCGCGATAGTCGGTCAACCCACCGATGATGGGGGGATTGAGATTGCCGGTATCGGTTCCCACCCCTCGCGCGGTATGAAGCGCGGCGTTGTGATTAATATTGAGTCAACGGTTCTGTCTATTCAGCGTGCGGTGGAAGAAGCCGAGCTGATGGCAGGATGCGACATCCACTCGGTTTATGTGGGCGTGGCGGGTAGCCATATTAGCTCCATGAATTCCGACGGTGTTGTCGCGATTAAGGAGCGTGAAGTAACACCTTCAGACATTGAACGGGTGATCGACTCGGCTCGCGCACGAGCGATTTCAGAAGGCCAGCGAGTGTTACATGTATTACCTCAAGAGTTTTCCATTGATACCCAAGGCGGCATCCGGGAGCCGCTGGGGATGTCAGGGGTAAGACTTGAAGCACAAGTGCACTTAGTAACGGCGGCCCAGAATGCTGTGCAAAACATTGAAAAGTGTGTACGGCGCTGCGGTTTAGATGTGGATGCCATTATTTTGGAACAGTTGGCCTCTAGTATGGCTGTGCTGACGGAGGATGAGCGTGAGCTCGGGGTATGTATGGTGGATATCGGTGGTGGTACCACCGATATGGCGATTTTCACAGAAGGTGCCATTCGCCATACAGCGGTGATCCCCATTGCAGGTGACCAAGTCACCAATGACATCGCGATGGCACTGCGAACGCCGACCCAGCACGCTGAAGAAATCAAGGTGAAATACGCTTGCGCATTAACCCAGCTTGCTGCAAGCGATGAGATGATTAAAGTGCCTAGCGTGGGTGATCGCCCAGCCAGAGATCTATCGCGTCAGGCGCTAGCGGAAGTGGTCGAACCTCGTTACGAGGAACTCTTTACGTTAGTAAGAGACGAATTACGTCGCAGCGGCTATGAAGATATGGTGGCTGCGGGTGTGGTGCTCACCGGCGGCACCTCGCGCATGGAAGGTGTAAGCGAACTGGCGGAAGAAATTTTCCATATGCCGGTTCGTATTGCCTGCCCGCAAAATGTCAGAGGCTTGGCAGATGTGGTTCGCAATCCTATCTATGCGACGGGCGTTGGTTTACTGCATTATGCACTGCAGGAAACTCGTCATGGGCAAGGCCTAGAAAGCCACGGGGGAGTCGTTTCGGCCCATAAAGGACGTAATGAGTTAGCCCGGCGTGATATCAAGGATGGCCATTCGGCGCTGGCAAGAATCAAAGGCTGGTTCAAAGGAAATTTCTGATAGGGCCGCAAGCGCGGTTCAGGAGACGGGGCTTATGTTCGAATTGGTAGATAACGCACCCTCGAGCAGTGCGGTCATCAAAGTAGTCGGTGTTGGCGGCGGCGGCGGTAATGCTGTCAACCACATGGTCGAGAGCAATATCGAAGGCGTTGAATTTATCTGCGCCAATACGGATGCTCAGGCACTTAAACGTGTATCCGCAAAAACGGTGCTGCAGCTAGGTGGCGAAATCACCAAGGGTCTTGGTGCTGGCGCTAACCCAGAGGTGGGTCGTCAAGCCGCGTTGGAAGATCGCGAGCGCATTGCTGAGCTGTTAAACGGCGCCGATATGGTCTTTATTACTGCCGGTATGGGTGGTGGTACAGGCACGGGCGGCGCCCCGGTGGTAGCTCAGGTGGCTAAGGAGTTGGGTATTCTGACTGTTGCGGTCGTTACGCGTCCGTTCCCGTTTGAAGGGCCCAAGCGTATGCGCGCTGCGGAAGAGGGCATGAAAGAGCTCTCTGAGCACGTTGATTCCTTGATCACTATTCCCAATGAAAAGCTGCTATCGGTGCTGGGCAAGAATGCCACGCTATTGACGGCTTTTAGCGCAGCTAACGATGTGCTTCTAGGTGCGGTACAGGGCATCGCAGAGCTGATCACCAGCCCAGGTATCATCAACGTCGACTTTGCTGATGTACGCACCGTGATGTCTGAAATGGGCATGGCGATGATGGGTACAGGCGGCGCGACGGGTGAGAACCGTGCCCGTGAGGCGGCAGAAAAAGCCATCCGCAGCCCGCTGCTGGAAGATATCGATCTACATGGCGCTCGCGGTATCCTGGTCAATATCACGGCTGGGCCGGATCTCTCCATTGGTGAATTCAACGATGTGGGGGCGACGGTACAAGAGTTCGCCTCTCAAGAAGCGACGATTGTGGTCGGTACTTCAATCGATATGGAAATGTCCGACGAGCTGCGTGTGACGGTAGTGGCAGCAGGGCTAGATGGCAGCAAGTCAAAAGCAGCAGCTCGCGAACCTGCGCGTCGCTCTGCGGCAGATACCTCCTCTTCCGACTACCGCAAGCTGCAGCAGCCGACGGTCATGCGTCAGCAGGCCGCTGCACGCGCAGAAGCGCCGGAAGCAGCGCCAAAGCCGCGTCCAGAAAAACGTCGTTCAGCGGATGCTGATGACTATCTCGATATCCCCGCATTTTTGCGCCGCCAGGCGGATTAAACCGCGCTATCAGGCTCATTGAGGCAGCAAACGAGAGTTTTATTGGTTAAAACGCTCGTTTGCTGTTAAAGTGAACACTGTTTGATAACTTTCTTTCCCCCTGCGGACTGTGTAGCGTTAGGCTACGAGCCGCCGTCATCAGAGCTTGACCACTACCCATGATCAGACAACGCACATTACAAAACGTCATCCGCGCCACTGGAGTGGGTCTGCACTCTGGCAAAAAAGTCCACATGGCTTTGCGCCCGGCGCCGGCCAACACCGGCATTGTGTTTGTCAGAACCGATCTGGACCCAGTGGTACACGTGCCTGCCCGTGCCGAATTGGTGGAAGACACCATGCTATGCACAGCGCTCTGCCATGAAGGCGTCAAAGTCGCGACCGTTGAGCACTTGATGTCAGCCTTTGCCGGTTTGGGGATTGATAACGCCTACGTCGATATCAGTGCGCCCGAAGTGCCAATTATGGACGGCAGTGCCAGCCCCTTTGTGTTTCTGATTCAATCAGCGGGCATTTTAGAGCAGGAGGCAGCGAAGAAATTTATCCGCATTAAGCGTCGGGTTAGCGTTACCGATGGTGATAAAGAGGCTACCTTTTTGCCTCACCAAGGCTTCAAGGTGTCATTTGCTATCGACTTCGACCACCCGGTCTTTGAACAGCAGAAGCAAACGGCGCTGATCGATTTCTCAACCACATCGTTCGTGAAAGAAGTCTCTCGTGCACGAACCTTCGGTTTTATGCGCGATTTAGAGTACCTTCGCTCGAACAATCTGGCGCTGGGCGGTAGCTTAGAAAACGCCATTGTGGTGGATGACTACCGTATTGTGAACGAAGGCGGCCTGCGCTACGAAGACGAATTCGTCAAACATAAAGTGCTAGACGCCATTGGTGACCTTTATCAGCTTGGTTACAGCCTGATTGGCGAGTTCCGAGGTGTTAAATCCGGCCATGCGCTGAATAACCAGCTTTGCCGGGAGCTGATGGCACAGCCCGATTCGTATGAAATCGTTACGTTTGAAGAAGAGAAAGCAGTGGCGCCTATTTCCTATGCCGCTCCTGTCATGGCGTAATGAGGCATAAGGCAAAATGTTGGGGGGAGTTGAGTTGGCATAACGAAACGGCCCCCCACTTTATAAAGCATCGCTAAGGCGGTGCTTTATGCGTTTAAGGGGTCGCGTTGCTAAGGTTTTGGTTCTGTAGAGCGCGCGTGAGAAGCAAGCCGCTCCAGGGCGTTTTTTAACGCGGGGTTGTCGGTGTCTTTGGCGCATTCGGCCAGGGTCTTGCCAGCATCATCTGACAGTGTGCGCGTGTAACGCTTAGGTGACTCGATCGGGCGCACTGGACGAACTTTGAGCGTAAACCCTGTCACGCCTTCAAAGCCCGGTAATTGGTGAAGCAGTGACAGTAGCTGCGACTGCTCGTAGCGTAGCCACGTTAACCAGCTGGCTTGTCCGCTGATCAGCGTAAGGCGTCCGTTGCTGAAGCCGCCGACGAAAATGTGCTCGCGCATCTCTTCAGGCAAATGGGCGCGAAGGTGGCGTTGCGCTTGATCAATTAAGCGTGATTGGCGCATTAGCTGTCCAACGCCGCCAGACTTGGTCAGCAGTTGGGCAATGGGCTGTGCGCGAGAACGCTTAACCTTTATACTCATCAACTTAATTCCTAGGGTGTTGCTAGTGACGTCGTACTGGCGAATACAAACAGCGCCTGTGATTGACCGCCAATGAAAAGAGCCTAACACGCTCGGGAGCCAGTCCACAGCATGTCATCAACGTCAGAGATAGTATCTGCTTCGCCAAGGCGTCAACGACGCTATGGCTTAGCGCGTTGGTGGCTGGCTGGCCTGTTGGTGAGCTGCTTATTGCCCGCTAGTTTACACCCTTCAGATGCATTGAGAAGCAGTGGCCGCAATGTCTGCATCTGCTTTTGGATGCCTGCGATGCTACGGGCTCAATCGCACTGGATTGCCAAGAAGCGCCGTGCGCTTCGTCGCTGGGCTAGTCGCCAAACGCGCCGATTGCCCAGCGTTTGCAGCCGTCCTCTATTACTACCGCTGATCACGCTTCGACTTGTTGCTGCCAGCGATGTAGTGACCCCTCGTGGCCCGCCCGCCGAACAACGCATTGGTTAACATTACGCCTATTTGCCTTATATAAGGGCGCACCTGGATGGGGCGCTCACGATGATCTGGAAATTTCATGATTAATAACTTGCTACGTAAAGTGGTCGGCTCTAAAAACGACCGTGAAGTAAAGCGCATGTATAAAAGCGTGCAGAGCGTTAATGCGTTAGAAGAGACCCTGGCGGGCCTAAGCGATGCGGAACTTCAAGCGAAAACCACTGAGCTGCGTCAGCGGTTAGACGATGGGGCGACGCTGGATAGCCTGCTTCCAGAAGCCTTTGCTGTCGTTCGTGAGTCCAGTAAGCGAGTAATGGGCATGCGCCACTTTGATGTGCAGATGATCGGTGGTATGACCCTGCACCGTGGCCGTATCGCGGAAATGAAAACCGGTGAAGGTAAAACCCTAGTCGCCACGCTGTCAGTCTACTTGAACGCATTGACCCGTAAAGGCGTTCACGTGGTAACGGTGAATGACTACCTCGCCCGCCGTGATGCGGAATGGATGCGCCCGCTTTATGAATTCTTAGGGCTAACGGTAGGCGTTATCTTTGCAGGGCAGACCGGCGAAGAGAAGCGCTATGCTTATCAGTGCGACATTACCTACGGCACCAACAACGAGTTTGGCTTTGACTATCTTCGCGACAACATGGCGTTCTCGCTGGAAGATAAAGTCCAACGCGGCCTGCACTACGCGATTGTGGACGAAGTCGACTCCATCCTAATTGATGAAGCACGTACGCCGTTGATTATCTCTGGCGCGGTAGACGAGAACACCGACCTCTACGGCATCGTGAACCGCCTCGCCCAACAGCTCGAGCAGGGTGAAGTCTCCGAAGATGACGAAGCACCGGTGAGCGGCGATTTCGTGCTCGACGAAAAGCAGAAGCAGGTGGAGCTGACCGAACAGGGTCACAATAAAGTCGAAGAGCTCATGCGGGCCGAAGGGCTGCTGGGTGAGGGCGAATCGCTCTACGCAGCGCAAAACCTCAACCTGCTACAGCATATGCACTCGGCGCTGCGCGCTCTCCATCTCTATCATCCGGACGTTGATTACATCGTTGCCGAAGGGCAGGTGGTGATTGTCGACGAGCACACCGGCCGTACCATGCCGGGGCGCCGTTGGTCTGAAGGTCTGCACCAGGCCGTGGAAGCTAAAGAGGGCGTTACGGTTCAGCGTGAAAGCCAAACGCTGGCGTCTACCACCTTCCAGAACTACTTCCGCCTGTATGAAAAGCTATCGGGCATGACGGGCACGGCGGATACCGAAGCCTTCGAATTCCGTCAGATTTACGGTCTTGATGTGATCGTCATTCCCACCAACCGCCCGCTGGCGCGTAAAGATCTCAACGACCTTGTGTACCTGAGCGCGGAAGAGAAGTACGAAGCCATCATCAAAGACGTGAAAACAGAGACCGAAGCGGGCCGCCCAGTGCTGGTGGGTACCGCCTCTATCGAAACGTCTGAGTATCTGGCGCGCCTAATGCGTGAGGCAGGGCTTAAATTCAACGTCCTAAACGCCAAGCAGCACCAAAGTGAGGCAGAAATTATTGCTCAAGCTGGCCGGCCCGGTGCGATTACCATCGCTACCAACATGGCGGGTCGCGGTACTGACATTATGTTGGGCGGTAACTGGGAAGCCGAAGCCGCGAAGCTGCAAAACCCTAGCCAAGCACAAATTGATGCGCTAAAAGCCGAATGGCAAAAGCGCCACGACGCGGTGCTGGAAGCTGGTGGCTTGCACGTGGTGGGCTCTGAGCGCCACGAATCCCGCCGCATCGATAACCAGCTTCGTGGCCGTGCAGGCCGCCAGGGCGATCCGGGTTCCACACGCTTCTTCCTCTCTTTGGAAGATAGCCTGATGCGCTTATTTGGCTCCGACCGAGTGAAGCGCTTAATGCAGGCGCTGGGCCTTGAGCGTGGTGAAGCCATTGAACACAAAATGGTTTCTAATGCGGTAGAGCGCGCTCAAAAGAAAGTGGAAGGGCGTAACTTCGATATTCGCAAGCAGCTGCTTGAGTACGACGACGTAGCCAACGACCAGCGCCGCGTGATTTACGAGCAGCGTAACGAAATTCTAGCGTCTGACGATGTCTCCGCCGCGGTGGTGGGTATTCGTGAAGAGGTGATGGAAGACGCGATTAGCGAGTACGTGCCGCCCCAGAGCCTGGCTGAGCAGTGGGACCTGCCCGGCTTGGAAGCCCACTTGAAAACCGAGTTCAATCTCGACGCGCCAGTGACGCAGTGGGCCGAGGAAGACGAGCGCTTTAGCGAAGAGAAGCTGCGTGAACGTCTGCAAACCATGCACCGCGAGGCCTATGAGGCTAAAATCGAGTCCGCAGGTGCGGCATTGATTCGCCGCTTCGAGAAGCAGGTGATGCTCCAAGTGCTGGATACCCGCTGGAAAGAGCACCTGCAGTCCATGGACCACTTGCGTCGCGGTATCCACCTGCGTGGTTATGCACAGAAGAACCCCAAGCAGGAGTACAAGCGCGAATCCTTCGAGCTGTTCCAACATCTGCTGACCAATATCAAAGCCGATGTCACGCGTATTCTCAGCCACGTTCAGGTGCGTCAGCCAGAAGAAGTGGATGCCCTAGAGCAGAAACGCCGTGAAGAGCTTGCTCGTGAAAAAGCGACAGCCGCCAGCCGCCACGATGCGCCTGATGCCGGTACTAGCGAGACAGCGCCCGGGGTTGATGGCCGTCCGCTGCGCCGGGAAAACCCGAAAGTTGGCCGCAACGACCCCTGTGTGTGTGGCTCGGGTAAAAAATATAAGCAGTGCTGCGGCAAATTAAGCTAATCACGTATGGCGTAAGCGAACGTAGAGGAGAGAAACATGGCGGTGGGAAACCTTCCCTTTCCGGAATTGCCACCCCTCAGCGGGGTGCGCCTGGGCACTGCAATGGCGGGCATTAAGAAGCCGGGTCGCCGTGATATGGTGCTGATTGAGCTACCTGAGACTGCCACTGTGGCGGGTGTTTTCACCCGCAATGCGTTCTGTGCTGCTCCGGTAGTGGTTGCCAAGCAGCATCTTGAGCAGTGCGCCAGTAGCGGCCTTGCGCCTCGTTATTGGTTAATTAATACCGGTAATGCCAATGCGGGGACGGGTGAGGCTGGCTTGCAAGATGCTTATGCCAGCTGTGCTGCTGTCGCTGAGCAGGCAGGTGTTGAGCAGGCTCAGGCGCTGCCGTTCTCTACGGGCGTGATTGGCGAGCCGCTGCCAATGGCTCGTCTGCTGGCGGGCTTGCCGGGCGCGTTTGATACGCTGGCCGGCTCAAGTCAAGCGTGGCAGCAGGCAGGTGAAGGTATTCTAACCACCGACACCCGCGCAAAGGGAGCCACGGTGACCGTTGATATTGGCGATCAGCAGGTCACCATCAACGGGATTACCAAAGGTTCGGGCATGATTAAACCCAACATGGCCACCATGTTGGGGTTTGTAGTCACCGATGCGGCGATTGAGCAGTCCTTGCTCGCCACGCTGCTGCGAGAAACGGTGGATCGCTCGTTCAACTGCATCACTGTGGATAGCGATACCTCTACTAACGATGCCTGCATGTTAGCGGCGACCGGCACGGGCGCGCGTATCGAAAGCGACGAGCACATTACCGTTTTCCGTAACGCTCTGCAGCGGGTGATGACCGAACTCGCCCAGGCGATTATTCGCGATGGCGAAGGGGCGACCAAATTCGTCACACTACAGGTGAATGAGGCCAGCACTCGCCAAGAGGCGCTGGATGTGGCGTTTACCGTAGCTCACTCGCCTCTAGTAAAAACCGCGCTCTACGCCTCGGATGCCAACTGGGGGCGTATTTTGGCGGCGGTGGGTCGAGCGCCGGTTGAGGCGTTTGATGTTAGCCGGGTCGTGATTGACTTAGGCGATGTGCGCCTAGTGGAGAACGGTGGCCGCGCCGGTAGCTATACCGAAGCGGCTGGCAGTGCCGTCATGGCCGAGGAAGAGATCACAATTCGCATTAATTTGGGGCGTGGTGACGAGTCCGCTACCGTGTGGACCTCGGATCTCTCCCATGACTATGTGTCCATCAACGCGGATTACCGCAGCTAAGGCTGCGGCAACGTGCTAACGCAGCGAGATAGCGCCGTGCAATATAAAGGCGGCGCGCACAAAGTGGATAAGACGTAATGAGTGTAATGGTAAAACGACGGGTTCATGTCGCGGCAGCTGCGATGATCAGCGCCGATCAAAAGCACGTGCTGATCGCGCGCCGGCCTTCCAACGTCGATCACGGCGGTCTTTGGGAGTTTCCCGGTGGCAAGCTAGCCCCTTATGAAACTGGGCTGGAAGGCCTTAAACGTGAGTTGCATGAAGAGTTAGGCGTTGAGATTGTTCGTGCCCAACCGCTCATTCGCGTTCACCATGAGTATCCTGATAAGCACATTCTGCTCGATGTGTGGCAGGTGCATGAGTTTGCTGGCGAACCGTTTGGTCGTGAAGGACAGGCGGTGCGCTGGGTGCCGATGAATGAGTTGGTGAACTACCCATTCCCAGCGGCGAATCTGCCCATTCTGCGTGCGGTGATGCTACCCACCGAGTACTTGATTACCGGTGAAGAGTCTGACGATGAGCGCTTCGCGTCGCTGCTGGAGCGCGCTCTGCGCGAAGACAGCATTCGCCTTGTGCAACTGCGTGCCAAAAGCTTAGACGACACGGCCTACGTTGCCCGTGCTGAGCGAGCGCTCAAGCTTTGCCGTGAGTACGGCGCTAAGCTGCTGCTCAACGGTGAGCCAACGCTGCTGGACCAGGTCGATGCGGATGGTATTCATCTGACCAGTGCGCGTTTAATGCAGCTGGACCGACGCCCGATTGCGGAAAACAAGTGGCTGTCCGCCTCCACGCATGATCAAAAGCAGCTCTCCCAAGCGGCAGTGCTGGGCTGTGATTTTGTCACGCTTTCTCCGCTGCGCACCACGCCATCACACCCGGAAGTGGCTCCGATGGGCTGGCACGACTTCCAACAGCTGGTGGAACGTGCCGGTATGCCGGTATTCGCGCTGGGCGGTATGACCCGCTTTGACGCCAACCACGCTCGCGCGGTGGGTGCTCAGGGTATTGCGTCGATTCGCGACTTCTGGAAATAAATTTCTGGATATAAGCGATGTCGGCTTGGTACTTATAGAAAAGCGCTGATAGCAAAACGCCTGCTCTGGTAACAGAGCAGGCGTTTTTGATTTTCAGATGCTCGAATAAGCTTAATCGCGGTAGCGGCGGGTTAGGTCGCCATAAGCGTCGACACGGCGATCGCGCAGGTAGGGCCAAATACGGCGGGTGTTTTCGCTACGCGCCATATCCAGGCTCACGACCAACTGCTCAGTCTCTTCACCGGCATGGGCTAGTAGCTCACCTTGTGGGCCGCAAATAAAGCTACCGCCCCAAAACGCGATACCATCACCCACGCCGGAGTGGTCGGCCTCAAAGCCTACGCGGTTTGCCACCAAGACGGGCAGGCCATTCGCGACGCCGTGGGCGCGCTGAATCAGCGTCCAGGCATCTTTCTGGCGGGTTTTTTCCGCGTCGTCGTCATTAGGATCCCAGCCAATAGCGGTGGGGTAGAGCAGTAGCTCAGCACCCGCCAGCGCCATTAAGCGGGCGGCTTCCGGGTACCACTGGTCCCAGCACACCAGAATGCCTAACCGACCCACTGAGGTGTCAATCGGCGTAAAGCCCTCTTTGCGTGCGTCGTCGGCGTCGCCAGGGGTGAAGTAAAACTTCTCATAGAACCCTGGGTCATCTGGAATATGCATCTTGCGGTACTGGCCAACCCGCCCTTTGGCGCGGTCGTACACCACGGCGGTGTTGTGGTAGAGCCCCGCCGCGCGCTTTTCAAACAGCGAGCCCACCAGCACGATATCCAGCTCTTTTGCCAGTGCCGCCAATCGCTGTCCCGTCGGGCCATCCAGCGGTTCGGCGAGATCAAACAGTGCCGGGTCTTCATATTGACAGAAGTAGTGGGTGGCGTGCAGCTCTTGTAATAGTACGAGCTGTGCCCCTTGGCTGGCTGCTCTGCGAATGCCCGCCTCGCTTTCGGCCAGGCTGAGCGCTTTATCGGGCCATGCGGCTTGTTGAATCACCGCCACGTTAAGTGTCTGGGACATGCTGCCCTCTTTAAGAGTGAGTGGTCGCAGGCACAAGCGTACCTTTGGGTAGCTGCATGGTTAAACAGTGCAGGCTGCCGTGCTGACGAATCACGCTGATGCACTCAATGGGGATCAGCGTATGTTCTGGAAAAGCGACGGCCAGCGCCTGCAGTGCGGTAACATCCGCTGGGTCGCCATAGGTAGGCACCAGCACCGCATCGTTGATAATCAAAAAGTTCGCATAGGTGGCCGGTAGGCGATGCCCATCTTCCGGGTCAAAACAGGCCTGGGGCCAGGGTAGCGGAATAAGCTGGTAGGGCTCTCCGTTACGCTGACGGAAGGCTTTTAACTCCTGCTCCATTGCCTGCAGGGCCGTGTAGTGCGGGTCAGTGGGGTCGTCACAACGCACATAGGCAATGGTCGAGGGGTTACAAAAGCGTGCCAACGTATCCACATGGCTATCCGTGTCGTCGCCTTCTAAATGCCCATTGGCTAGCCACAGCACGCGGTCTACGCCAAAGTCATCTGCCAAAAGCGCTTCAACGTCTTCTCGAGAGAGCGACGGATTGCGGTTTGGGTTGAGCAGGCACGCTTCCGTGGTGAGCAGCGTGCCTTCGCCGTCAGTCTCGATAGCCCCACCTTCTAACACCATCTCCCGAGAAGAGACTGGGCAGGCCCATAAGCCCGCATCGGCTAGCCACTGGGTTAGCTGATTGTCCCGCTCAGCAGGGAATTTACCGCCCCAGCCGGTAAAGGTGTAATCCAGCAGCAGCGGCTGGTTATCTTCGTCCAATACCGTGATCGGTCCATGATCTCGCGCCCAGGTATCGTCGGTGGGTGCGACAATCAGCAGCAGCTGATGTTTGGGGATGCCGTAGGCATCGAACGTGGCGGTCAGGCGCTGATGGGTCGCCTCGTCTGGCACGCTGATGATCACGCGCTGATAGCGCGCCGTGGCAAGCACAATGTGCTCAAGCGTTGCTTCGATACGCGACAGCATATAAGCCCAGTCGCCGTCTGGACGGGGCCAGGTGAGCTGTAGGCCATCTTGAGGGTGCCATTCGGGCAATAAGCGGTGAGTCTTGGTAGCCAACGTAAAAGGTGCTCTCACTAGTCAGAATAAGCTTACCCGGTGGGCAAGAGGGTCGGGCGCAATTTAGGGGGTTGCTCCTCAACTTGCAAGCGATACCGTTATAAAGGGAACGGCCTTGGAGAGGGCGATTCTAAGGCTGCGTTTGCACATGCAGCCATGTTAAAAAAACCGTACCATGGACGCCCATTATTAAGGAATGTAGCCATGCTTGATCGTTTGCCTTTTCTGGTGGGGCTGCGCTATGTGCGCGCTAAACGCCGGAACCACTTTATTTCGTTTATCTCCTTAACGTCGATGCTGGGGCTGATGCTAGGGGTGGCGGTACTGATTCTTGTACTGTCGGTTATGAACGGATTTGATCACGAGCTGCGCACGCGCATTTTAGGCATGGTGCCCCACACCAAAATTGAGTCCCAGGAAGGACTGGTAGAGTGGGAGGCGTTGGCAGAGCAATTAGTACAGCGCGATCGAGTGATTGGTGTGGCCCCTTACGTTGAGCAGCAGGGTATGTTCTCCGCTGGCGGCCGCAACCAAGGCGCGATGGTCAACGGCATTCATCCGGATTGGGAAGACCAGGTCTCTATTATTGGCGAGCACATGCGCCAGGGTGAGTTGGCCGACCTTGTGCCCGGTGAGTGGAATGTTGTGCTGGGTTCGATGCTCGCCCGCAGGCTAGGCGTTGGCGTGGGTGACCGCGTGACGCTGCTGGTGCCCGAGGCATCGATTACTCCGGCAGGCGTTTTCCCCCGACTGAAGCGGTTTACCGTCAGCGGTATTTTCAGCGTAGGTGCCGATCTAGACGCCAATTTGGCCTACGCCAATATTGAAGATATGCAAACGCTGGCACGTATGGGCGATGCGGTTGGTGGTTTGCGCCTAGAGCTAGACGACCTGTTTATCGCCGGTAGCGAAACTCAGGCCATTGTGAACGAGTTGGGCCCAGGCTACAGCGGCTCCGACTGGACGTTCTCCCATGGCAATCTCTTCCAAGCTATTCAGATGGAAAAACGCATGATCGCGCTGCTGTTGACCGTGATTATTGCGGTTGCCGCGTTCAATATTGTGTCGACGCTAGTGATGGTGGTGACGGATAAGCGTGCGGACATTGCCATTTTACGCACCATTGGTGCCACGCCGGGCTCCATTATGGGTATTTTCATTGTGCAGGGACTAGCGATTGGCCTGATCGGCATTGCGGTAGGGGTTACCGTGGGCATTCTGCTGGCGCTCACCATTTCCGATTTGATTGGCTGGTTTGAAACGGCGTTTGGTATTCAATTCCTGGATGCGGGGGTTTACTTCATCAGCGACCTGCCGTCGCGTCTGGAATGGAGCGATGTGCGTGACATCGTGCTGGCCGCGTTTGGCCTGACGTTCCTCTCCACGCTCTATCCCGCCTGGCGAGCTGCTCGCGTTCAGCCTGCTGATGTACTGCGCTATGAATAAGGATGCCCCGATGACGTCAACACCCTCTAACGCCGTCATGCTGGAGTGCCGTGGGCTCACCCGCATTTACAGCGAAGGCCCTCAGGATCTCACCGTACTGGATCAGCTTGAACTGACCGTCCGTGCCGGTGAACGCGTTGCGATTGTAGGAAGTTCGGGTTCAGGCAAGACCACGCTGTTAAACCTGTTGGGCGGCCTAGACCGCCCGAGCAATGGCAGCGTCGTGATTGGCGGTGAGGCACTTTCGGGCCTGAATGAAGCCGCGCTGGGCCGCTTCCGCAATCAATATATTGGTTTTGTTTATCAGTTCCACCATTTGCTGGCGGAATTTACGGCGGTGGAGAATGCTGCGCTGCCGCTGATTATTCGCGGCCAGTCTAAAAAAGTGGCTGAACAGCGCGCTATGCAGATCCTAGAGCGGGTGGGGATGAAAGCGCGTGCCGACCATAAGCCGGGTGAGCTATCGGGCGGTGAGCGCCAGCGAGTGGCGATTGCCCGGGCGCTAGTGACCGACCCCAGCCTCGTATTAATGGATGAGCCGACCGGTAACCTGGATCAAACTACCGCAGCGTCTATTCTGGCGCTGATGGATGAGCTGGCCAAAGAGAGCGCCTGTGCATTTGTGATTGTGACTCACGATGTGGGCTTGGCTGCCCATCAAGACCGTGTCATGAAGCTGGATGGGGGGCGCTTGGTCGCTCAGGCATAGCGATGCACTAGTTTAGTCGTCAAACTCTGATTCGATGCGAGCCCTGCGCCGCCGTCTTTTAAGGCGGCGGCGCTTCCAGTTATGGGAGACGTGCCAGCGCCAGATAAGGCGAATGCCAATGTTAGCGACGACCGCAAGCACAATCGCAGTCATCAGAGAACCCAGTAGCAGCGGTGGCAAGATGTCGTGCATCTGCTCAGCTATCCAGCGGGTTGAGATGCGGGAAGGGGCCTCCCGCGCGGGCGCCCCAAGCAAAAAAGTGCCTATTCGATAATTCACATAAAAAATCAGCGGCATGGTAAGTGGGTTGGTGACCCACACAAGCCCTACCGAAAGTGCCAAATTGCAACGACTTAGCCGCGCACCCAGAGCCGCCACCACCATCTGAAAGGGGATGGGTAGCATCGCGCAAAACAGCCCGACGCTAAACGCGTTCGCAACGCTGCGTCGAGTTAGTAGCCATAAGCCCGGATCCGCAATCAGCGGTGCCATAAAGCGCAACGAACGCTGGCGCCTTAGCGTATCGGGTTTTGGCATGTAGCGCTGCAGGAAACGGCGCGGCATGTCAGGTACTCTTACTTTAGATCGTTTCTATTATCCATATAGCGTAGGGCTTCGGCTACGGCGTGCGCAGTAATGGTTGAGCACCAGGGAGGGGCGGATGGGGCAGGGCATTGCAATGCCCGCGGCATTAGCAGCGCTTGGCGGTAGCCTGTTGGCTTGGTGGGCCGGTGGGCAGGGCGGTACATGGCTGCTGCCACTGGTCCTCATGATGGCGGGGCTAAGCGTTGGCGTATGGCGGCCACGGGCCCTAGTATGGTTGCTCTTAGGCGGGTCCGTTGCCTTTAGTATTCAGCAGGAGTGGGTGCGTCGGCTGCCCGTTGGGCTGAGCGGGCAGGATATAGCGGTGCATGCCAAAGTGACCGCTGTACAGCAGCAGTCAGGGGTTCAGCGGTTGCGATTGAGTATCGAGCGCTGCACAGCCCCTGCCCATCTTCCCCGTTGTGATCAATTAAACAGCGTTCGGGTGAGCGCTTACGACCATGAGCATGAGTATGTGGTTGGCGAGCGCTGGCAAATGACGCTGCGCTTACGGCCGCCCTATGGCTTTATCAACCCCAATACTTTTGATTATGAGCAGTGGTTATGGCGTGAAGGCATCCACGCTACTGGATATATTCGCCCCGATCCTGCGCCGCAGCGGCTTACGCACGCTTCTCCTCGGCTGCGCCAATTGGCATCCGACTTTCTAGCACAGCTGCCTTTAGAGGCACGTACCCAACGCTGGCTGGCCGCATTGACGCTTGGCGATAGCGAACAGCTTAACCAAGATGACTGGGCGCTGTTAAACGCTACGGGTACCACGCACCTCGTGGTGATCTCGGGCCTGCATGTGGGGCTGGTGGCGTCATTCGTGCTGCTGCTAGGGCGTTATGCTGCGCGTGTCGTTTCGCCTACCAACTGGCGGCTGCGCACTTGGCCCTGGTGGCTTGCTGGCGCGGCCGCCGTTGGCTACGCCGTGTTGGCCGGGTTGGCGCCACCGGCAATGCGCGCGATGATTATGACGTTGCTGGGGTTGTGGGTTCTAAGTGGCCGCCATGCACCGGGGCCCTGGCAAGCTTGGTGGCTTGCACTGGCACTGGTGCTGATAGTTGACCCGCTAGCACTTTGGCGGCCTGGGTTGTGGCTCTCGTTTATGGCGGTAGGGTGGCTGATTATTATCTGGCAGGGTCGGTCCAGGCCGCGCGGTGTAAAAGGCTGGTGCTGGGCACTGCTGCGTTCTCAACTGTTATTGGCCCCTTTAATGGCCGCAGCGGTGTTGTTTGCCTTTGGGCGTGTAGCCCCTACGGCCCCTTTGATCAACTTAGTGGCGGTGCCATGGGTCAGCTCGGTCATGGTGCCTACCGCGCTACTCGGCTGGCTGCTGTCACCCCTTCCGTTTGTTGGTCTAGTGCCCTGGTGGGTGTTTGAGCAAGCCTTAGCGGTATTTCATCAGCTGTTGGTTGTCGCTGTGGAAGCCGCACCGCTCTGGCAGCCTCCCGCGCATTTGGCCTATCCATTGGCGGGGAGCTTGGTGCTGCTGTCGCTGTGCTGGGGCTTGCCCGCCGTGCCGCGTTGGTTACGCGTGGGTGCGGCGGTACTCTTGGTGACAATTCCCTGGTGGCCGAGAGAGCAGGCGATTCCGCCGGGGCAGCTTCACGTGACGGTTTACGATGTGGGCCAAGGGCAGTTAATAGAGCTGCGCAGTGCCAATTTTCGGCTGCTCTATGATACGGGGCCACGTTTTCGCAGTGGCTTTATGCCCCTGCAAAGCCTATGGCCCCCAGGTCAAGATTTTGACCAAGTAATGGTCAGTCACGCGGATACTGACCACGCCGGAGGCGTAGATGCGCTACTAGCGGATCACCAAGTAGCGCAGTGGTGGGCGCCAGCAGGGGAGTCGCTATCTATCCCAAGCCAGCGCTGCGAGCAGGGGCAACGCTGGCAGCGTGACGGTATTACGTATCGAATACTCTGGCCACCGAGCGGTGAGAACACTCTATCCTCTAATGATCGCTCTTGTGTGTTAGCAGTGTATGCGGGTGAACATAGCCTGCTGATCACCGGTGACGTAGGGAACCAAGTGGAGCGACAGCTTCTACCGCAGCTGAATGGCAACGTGAGTGTATTGGTGGCGGGCCACCACGGCAGCGGCACCAGCTCGGGTGTTCAGTTTGTGCGCGAGACGCAGCCACATCACGTGGTTTTCAGCGCTGGGCGAGACAATGCGTTCCGCCACCCTGCCGACGACGTTGTGCGGCGCTTTCGGCAGCAGCATAGCTGCCTATGGAACACCGCCCAGGACGGCGCGCTTAAATTTACGCTGATACCACAGCAGCCAGTCACCTTTCAGCCACTGCGGGCCTTGGCAGGTGGCCATAAGCGGTGTTGAAGCGCGCCACCATCAGGTAGAATCGCCCACACTGCACACTACTGCTGGGAGCGCGTGTGACTGATTCAGGTTGGATGCTATATAAACGGTTATTGGGTTACGTTAAGCCACACTGGCGTGCGTTTGCGCTGGCGGTGGTGGGTTTTGTGATTTACGCAGCTTCAAGTACCGCGCTGGCGGAAATGATGAAGCGGCTGATTGATGGGATTCAAAACCCAGACGCCGATTTTCGGTTTTTCCTGCCGCTGTTTGTAGTACTCATGTTTGCCTCTCGCGGGCTGGGCACTTTTCTGAGCACCTACTTTATGGCCTACGTGGGGCGCTATGTGATTCATACGCTGCGCTGCGATGTGTTTGCCCACTTACTTCACCTGCCGGGTCGTTTTTTCGATCAGCACTCCAGCGGCCACTTGGTATCAAGGGTCACTTACCACGTTGAGCAGGTAGCGGGTGCAGCGACCAATGCGGTGACGATCATCCTGCGTGAGGGGTTGTTTGTCGTGGGGCTGGTAGGCTATCTATTCTGGACCAACTGGATGCTAACGCTGCTGTTTTTGGGTGTTACTCCGATTATTGCCGGTGTGGTGAGCTATGTGAGCAAGCGCTTTCGGCGTATCTCCAAGCGTATTCAACACTCCATGGGCGATGTGACTCATGTGGCTTCTGAGGCGCTTTCGGGCTATCGCGTGGTACGTACCCACGGCGCAGAAGCGTACGAGAAACAGCGTTTTGAGCGCGTGAGTGAAGAGAACCGTCGCCAGAGTATGAAAGAGGCCATGACCCGAGCGGTTAGTTCGCCTGTCGTGCTGATGCTGGTGGCGATCTCTATGGCGCTGCTAGTGTGGCTGGCCATGGCGCCCTCGCTGATGGAAAACATGACGCCGGGGGAGTTTGTCGCCTTTATCACCGCCGCTGCCCTGATGATTAAGCCGGTGCGCCAGCTCACCGAGATTAACAGCGAGATTCAGAAGGGCATCGCAGCGGCCTCTGAGCTGTTTGGCCTGTTAGACCTCACCCCTGAACAGGATGAAGGCTCTCTCATTCCCAGCAAGCTAACGGGCAATGTGGTGATTGAGAACGTCAGTTTCCGCTATGGTGACGACCAGCCCAGCGTACTGCACAACGTGAATCTTAACGTTGCTCCCGGCGAGCTGGTGGCTATTGTGGGCCGCTCGGGCAGCGGTAAATCAACGCTCGTCAGCCTGCTGCCGCGCTTCTATTGCCCCAGTGAAGGGCAGATTTTGATTGATGGCGTGAATGCCGATGAGTACGCCTTAGGGCCGCTGCGCCAGAATATTGCCCTGGTGTCCCAGCAGGTCACCCTGTTTAACGCCTCCATTGCTGACAATATTGCTTACGGAGTGGCTGACCCAGACCCGGCCGCCATTAAGGCGGCTGCCGAGGCAGCCTACGCCAGCGAGTTTATTGAAAAGCTGCCAGAAAGTTACGCCACGGTCGTCGGCGAGAATGGGGTGATGCTCTCGGGTGGGCAGCGCCAGCGGCTCGCCATCGCCCGGGCCATTTTTAAAGATGCGCCCATTTTGATTCTGGATGAAGCGACCTCCGCACTGGATACCGAGTCAGAGCGCTATATCCAAAAAGCGTTGGAGCACGTGTGTAAAGGGCGCACCACCCTGGTCATTGCTCACCGACTCTCCACCATTGAGCGTGCCGACCGCATTCTAGTGATGGATCAAGGGCGGATTATTGAGCAGGGGACCCATCAGGCGCTGCTTGAAAAAGGTGGGGCCTACGCCGCGCTGCACCAGCTTCAGTTTCAGGAGAGTGAATGAGCCTTGCTCAGCGCTGGATAAAGGCTGCCTATGGCGGCAGTAACTGGCTAGCACCGCTCTATCCGTTGGGTGGTTTATACCGTTATTTTATGGAGCGGCGAGCACAGTGTTACCGCGAGGGAAATAAACCAGTTTGGCAAGCACCGGTGCCGGTGATCGTGGTGGGCAATATTACGTTAGGCGGTACGGGTAAGTCACCGCTTGTGGCCTGGCTTAGCCGTTGGCTGGTACAGCAGGGATTTTCACCCGGTATCGTCACCCGCGGCTATGGCGGTAAAGCGCCGCACTATCCTCTGTTAGTAACGCCTTCTACAGACCCAGCGCATAGCGGTGATGAACCACTGATGCTGGCACAGCAAACCGGAGTGCCGGTGGTGGCGGACCCGCAGCGAGCGCGGGGTGCTGAAAGGTTGGTGCAACAGGGCTGCGATGTACTGATTAGCGATGACGGCTTGCAGCACTTGGCCTTAGGGCGCGATATTGAGCTGGTGGTTATCGATGGTGCTCGCGGGCTAGGCAATCAGCGCTGCCTGCCCGCTGGGCCTTTAAGAGAAGCGCCCGGGCGACTTGCAAGTGTGGACGCTGTGATTGTCAACGGAGCGCTACAACGCCCGCTGGAAATATCTAGTGTGGCTATGCAGCTGGTACCTCAGCGCTGGCGCCAGCTGCCTACTGGGCAGCACTATCCGTTGCAGCCGCTGCCATTTGCGCTGCCGGTGCATGGGCTGGCAGGTATTGGCAACCCTCAGCGTTTTTTCAATACGCTGCGGGAGTTAGGCGTGGAAGGGGAGATGCATCCCCTGGCAGATCACCAGCCATTTGATGAACACACGTTTCAATTTATGCCGCCACGACCAATCATTATGACGGCGAAAGACGCCGTAAAGTGTCAGGCGTTTGCACCGTCTGATAGCTGGGTATTAGAGGTGGAGGCACAGCTTCCACAAGCATTTGAGGACTGGCTGGCAAACAAGCTGTCCGTACTGACACAAAGGGGATGCACCGATGGATAAGGAACTATTGGCAATGCTGGTTTGCCCGCTCTGCAACGGCAAACTGAAGTATGATCGTGACGCCCAAGAGCTTTGCTGCCATTACGACGGTTTAGCCTATCCCATACAGGATGGCATTCCTGTCATGCTGCCTGAAGAGGCACGGCAAATGGATGCTGATGAAAAGTTACCTACCTCGCCTGGCCGCACCGGAGAGGCGTGATGTCTGATGTTACGCCGCAATTTATTGCCGTTGTACCCGCTCGTTTTGGCTCCTCTCGCTTGCCGGGCAAACCGCTATTAGAGATCGCCGGTGAGCCCATGGTGGCCCATGTGTGGCGGCGAGCCTGTCAAAGCCAGGCCAACCGCGTAGTGGTGGCGACAGACGATACGCGGATTCGCGATGCCATGCTGCCCTATGGGGCTGACGTAGTGATGACTCGCGATGACCACCCCTCGGGCACTGACCGGCTCGCCGAGGTCTCCGACCATCTAGGCCTAAGTGATGACACGCTGGTCGTGAATGTGCAGGGGGATGAGCCGCTGATTCCTCCGGCACTTATTGATCAGGTCGCACTGCGCCTGGCGGATGACCCCGAGGCGGCGATTGCCACCCTAGCCGAGCCGATTGCGGATGTTGATACGCTGTTTAACCCTAACGTGGTGAAGGTCGTGCGGTCGCTACAGGGGCGGGCGCTCTACTTCTCGCGAGCGCCGATTCCCTGGGACCGCGAGCACTTTAAAGCGCAGCCAAGCCTACTAGAAACCGATGCTTGGCTGCGCCATATTGGGATCTACGCCTACCGAGCGAGTTTCTTAGCCGCCTATCGGGATCTAGCGCCCTCCAGCCTGGAGCAGTTGGAGCAGTTGGAGCAGCTTCGGGCACTACAGCATGGCTACGCTATTCAAGTGGCGCTGGCGAGCGCGATAAACCCCGCCGGAGTCGATACGGAAGAGGATTTGGCGCGGGTAAGGTCGCTGTTGTCTGCCGAGCGTGAAGGAGGCATTTCATGACGCGTGTTCTCTTTGTTTGCCTGGGCAATATTTGCCGTTCACCAACCGCGGAGGGCGTTTTTCAGCAGGCGCTCGACCGTGCAGGGTTAAGCAAACGCGTGGAAATCGACTCCTGCGGTGTTGGCAGTTGGCATGTTGGCAAAGCGCCCGATCCCCGTGCCCAGGCAGCTGCGCTGCGTCGTGGTATCGATATTAGCCATCTGCGCGCCCGTCAGTTAAAAGCGAGTGACTTCCTGGAATTCGACTACGTGCTGGGCATGGACAGCGATAACCTGGCGGCGATGCAGGCGCTAAAACCGGCCGACAGCCAGGCTAAGGTAGGGCTGTTGTTGGAGTATGCAGGACTCGCGAATACTGATGTTCCTGATCCTTATTACGGCGGAGAAGCGGGCTTTGAGCAGGTATTGGATATGATTGAGCAAGCCAGTACCGGACTAATTGCAGAGCTGACCTGTGGGCGCTAATAGCTTGGGTGGGGCATCCGTCTGGGTGGACCTCACTACAGCCAATACGTTTCGCCTACCTTGCCAAGCGGCGCGCTACATTGCACCGACAACGCTCTCTAGCCTGCAGGCCGCCTTGTATAGCGCGCGTATTCATCAGTGGCCAATTACCCTGCTAGGCGGTGGCAGTAATGTGCTGCTGCCACCAACGCTTCACGGTATGGCGCTTCGCCCGGCACTTCGCCATTGGTGGCTGGAGCGCAGTGGTGATGACGTCACCGCCTATGTGGGTGCCGGTGTGAGCTGGCATGCCTTGGTAATGGCATTGGCGACGCATGGCTTGTGGGGGGTTGAAAATTTAGCGTTGATCCCTGGCGATTGCGGCGCTGCACCGGTACAAAATATTGGTGCTTATGGTGTCGAGCTCAGCGATGTGTTGAAAGCAGTCCAGGTTGTCGAGTTGGCCACTGGCGAGATGTACTGGTTGAACGCTGATGCGTGCCAGTTTGGCTATCGCGACAGTATTTTCAAGCGAGCACTAGCGGGTAAGGTAGTGATCATCCAACTTGCGCTGCAGCTGTCCGCCACGCCGAGGCCCGTGCTGGGTTATGGCGATTTGGCGGCTCGCGTGTCGGAGTCACCGACCCCTTTGTCCGTGGCTCAAGCGGTCTGTGCGATTCGCCAGGAAAAATTGCCTGACCCAGCTGTGCTAGCGAATGCGGGCAGTTTCTTCAAGAATCCGCTAGTGAGCAATGAGCATACGCATCGGCTGTTGAAGGAGTATCCAGACATGCCGCATTTTCCTCAGCCCAATAACCAAACTAAGCTGGCAGCAGGCTGGCTGATTGACCAGTGCGGCTTAAAGGGGCAGCGCCTGGGAGCATTTGGCGTCCATGAGCGCCAAGCGTTAGTGCTGGTGCACTTTGGGGGAGGAGATCGCCCAGGACTGCTGAGTTTTGCAGACACTATTGCTCAGACCGTGTTTGATCGGTTTGGTGTATTGCTAGAGCCAGAACCGCGGGTGATCTAACGTCTGCTTATTTTTACCACCCATAAAAAACCCCGCCGAAGCGGGGTTTTTTGTTGCGAGCACTTACTCTTGCGAGTTTTGCTGTGCCTGCTGCTTGCGTAGTTCGCGCGGGTCGTTATGGGCACGACGGCGACGACGCGGTTTTGGCGCCTCCTCATCAGCTGTCGGGGCCTCGCTAACGGGCTCTGCCGCTGGTGCATTGTCGGCGGGTTGCGCTGAAACGTTCTCTTGCTCTTCTGGAGCAGGGGCCGCTTCCATCTTGGTAGCCGTCTCGTCGTGAGCTTCAGCAGCTGGCTGCTCGCTCGCTTCTGTTGAAGGCTCTTGATCCGCCGCCGGTGAAGGCGCTTTCGCGGTTGAGGACTCTTCACTGACTGTTGGTGCTGAAGCTTCTTCATCCGTAGAAGCCGCTGCTTGGGCGTTGGCAACCGGAGTGTCTTTAACGCTGTCCTGCTCAGCAGTCTCAGCAGTCTCATTCGCTACTGTCTGAGTCTGAGGCTCTTCCGTGGGCACTGTGCTTTCAGCAGCAGCTTCTGCCGTACTTGCTTCTGCAGCTGCGTCATTCGCTTTCGGCTCGCGCTCTGCGACGTGCTCGGCAGCGGTTTGCGGCGCTTCCGTGGCGTCTTGGGCTGCGGTTTCTTGAGCCACCGGCGGCTGTTCCGCTTTGAGGTCGTCAGTTTGAGCATCGGCGGCCTTGGTCTCGTCAGCGTTTGGCGCGCTCAAGGCTGCTGCATCGCTGCTGTCAGCCGCTGGTGTGCTGGTGGCTTCGTGCTGCACTGACTCAGGATGAGCCTGACGGCGCTGGCGTGTCGACTTGCGCGCTTTGGCGGCGCTGTTGGCCGGGCGCTCAGCAGTTGTGCTGTCATCCGCTGCCGCTTGAGCCTGCTCGGCGCTATCGTCTTTTTCGCTGCTTACTTGCTCAGTTGCTGGCTTGTCAGCCGGTGTTGGCGATGCTTCCGTGTTGTTGTCAGGCGCGCTAGCGGCTTCAGATGTCGCTGTGGCTGCCGGGGCTTCTTGGGGCTGAGGTGCCTGCTCCGCTTCTGCCTGCAGCTTCAGCTGTTCTGCTTCCGCTTGAGGGTTTAGCGCCTGCTTGCGCGAACGATGACGCGGGTTGTTACGCGTACGCTTCGGCTTGCCGTCGTCTTGCTTGCTGTTGTCAGCCTGGGCCGTAGGCGTGCGTTCATCGCTTTTGGGCTTGGCATCACGTGGCTTGTCACGACGGTTATCCGGCTGGGTGGCAGGCTTGGCTGCCTCCTCTTTAGGAGCGTCCTTGTTTACGGGCTCTTTCTGATGCGTGTTTTTCGCGCTCTCTTGGGCCTTGGCATCGTCCTGCTGCGGATGACGACGACGGTTGCGGGTGCGGCTGGGGCCGCTGCGCTTATCGCTTGCATCGTCACTGCGAGGAGTGGCATTACCGGATGGCGTGCTGCTGCGCTGCTCGTTTTTGGCCCTGGTGTCGCTGCGCTCCTGAACAGGTTTGGAGCGGCGTTCACTGCGTTGCGGGCGGCTACTCTTCGGCTGTTCAGTCTGCTTACTTGGTGCCTGGGCTTCCTGAGCTGGCTGCTGGCTGCCGTCATCGCCGCCCAGCAGTTTAGCAAAGCCGCGGATAAAGCGGCCAAGCACGCTGGGCTGTTCAGCAGTAGCGGCGGGTGCAGGGGTGGCTGCAGCCGCTTTAGCAGGCGTTTCTTCTGTTTGTAGCGATGCCGGTGCTGGGGCGTTGTGTACTACGCTCTTAACGGCCGCTTCGGCCCGCTGTGCAGGCGGTGCAAAGCTAGGGTCAGGTTCTTTGCCAACATCGGTGTCGGTAGACAGCTCGAAGCTGGAGAGCGTATGGCTCTCGTCTTCGTCCAAATGGTCATCCCGCAGGCGCTGAACATCGTAGTGCGGAGTATCCATTTCTGGGCTGGGTAGCAGCACCACGCGAACGCCTTGGCGAGACTCGATATCTGCCAGTACGCTGCGCTTTTCATTTAGCAGGTAAGTGGCCACCGGTACCGGCAAGATGGCGCGAATCTGCGCGCTGCGCTCTTTCATTGCCTCTTCTTCAATCAGGCGCATTATCGAGAGCGATAGTGAACGCACGTCGCGGATGGTGCCTTGGCCGTTACAGCGTGGGCACACTACGCCGCTTGTTTCGCCCAGGGAGGGGCGTAGGCGCTGGCGCGACATTTCCATTAAGCCAAAGCGTGAAATGCGCCCAATTTGTACCCGAGCACGATCTAGCTTCAGAGCATCGCGCATGCGGTTTTCGACTTCACGCTGGTTGCGCGCAGGGCCCATGTCAATGAAGTCGATCACGACCAAGCCGCCAATATCTCGCAAGCGAAGCTGACGGGCAATTTCGTCGGCCGCTTCGGAATTGGTTTGCAGCGCTGTTTCTTCGATATCGCTGCCCCGCGTAGCACGCGCGGAGTTGATGTCGATGGACACCAGAGCTTCAGTGTGGTCGATTACAATCGAGCCACCAGAGGGCAGTTTTACTTCCCGCTGGTAAGCGGTTTCAATTTGCGACTCAATCTGGAAGCGAGAGAAGAGGGGGACCTCATCTGCGTACAGCTTAATTTTCTGCTGGTAAGAGGGCATCACCTGGCGGATAAATGCCAGCGCCTCGGCGTGAATCTCGGGGCTGTCGATCAGCACCTCGCCGATATCCTGACGAAGGTAGTCGCGCATGGCGCGAATGATGACGTTGGATTCACGGTAGATTAAGAACGGTGCAGAACGCTTACCGGCTTCTGTGGTGATGGACTCCCATACCTGAACGAGATAATCCAAGTCCCACTGAAGCTCTTCTGGGCTACGGCCAATGCCTGCGGTGCGAACAATGAGGCCCATTTTGTCGGGCACAGTAAGTTGGCCCATGGCGTCTTTTAACTGGCTGCGATCATCCCCTTCAATACGGCGCGAAATACCGCCCGCACGAGGATTGTTGGGCATCAAGACGAGGAAGCGACCTGCCAAGCTAATAAAGGTGGTCAGCGCTGCCCCTTTGTTGCCGCGCTCCTCTTTATCGACCTGAACAATGACTTCTTGGCCTTCTTTGAGCACTTCTTTAATGCTCGGACGGCCAGAGACATCTTTGACAAAATATTCGCGGGAGATTTCTTTCAGCGGAAGGAAGCCGTGGCGCTCAGCGCCAAAGTCAACAAAAGCAGCTTCGAGCGAGGGTTCTACACGGGTGATTTTACCCCGATAAATATTGGCTTTTTTCTGTTCCCGAGCGCCAGATTCAATATCTAAATCATACAGGCGCTGTCCATCTACCAGTGCGACCCGCAGCTCTTCCGGCTGGGTCGCGTTAATTAGCATCCGTTTCATGTTGTCTCACGTAGCATGGCGTGCCGAAGCGCTTTTAAAGGCTAGCGTCGGCGAATCGCTGGGTGCTGCGTGCTTGTGCTCGGCGCATGGTTATGCTGACGCATTAAGCCGGGAAGGCAGTTTTGCCGACCCGGCCGAAAGGGCGTTGAGTACGTGGCGGCGGCAGAACATGTTTCGGTGGCTGTCACGTCCATCCGGCTCTGCTGACACCGCCCACACCTGGCATTCATCGATTCACCAACGCCGGTATCGGCACAGCGTTGATCTTTGCGCCCCAGAATTGGCAGTGCCTTGTGACGAAAAGGGGCTGCCACTCTGAAGCGTAACGTTTATTTAGTGACGGGCCTGCCGTTGCTGGCATGACCTGACGCTCTCTGTCGTTACCCATTTACTTAACGGCAGAGTTACTACATTTCAATACGTGATAAGCAGGTAGTGCGTACACTGATCCATGCTTTTTCGCTCTGACCTGCGTGTTTGTCGGGCAGGTGCGAAGGCAAAACGTGGGCAATCATTCGCCATACAAGGATTATATAAGCGGGCCACGTTCGGCCCGGCCACGTTGGCCGATGAGCGCTTTGGAATATAACAGTAAAGACAACCACCAGCAATTGACGCAATGCCGGTGGGTCTACGTTAGAATGCCGTTTTTAGCCTGACGTTAAAGAATGTCACCAGGAGTGCGCGGCAATGTCCGAAGGGCGTGAAGTACAGTGGGTGGATATCGCCCCGGAACAAGCGGGTCAGCGAATCGATAATTTTTTAATGACCCGGCTAAAAGGTGCACCTCGTGCATTGATCTACCGCATCGTGCGTAAAGGTGAGGTTCGGGTCAATAAGAAACGGGTAAAAGTGGATTATCGCCTGCAAGCGGGCGATTTAGTACGTGTTCCGCCACTGCGCCTAGCGCCTAAAGAGGCGGTGAAAGAGGTGAGCGATAATCTGCGCGACCTGCTTGTCGGCAGCGTCATTATGGAAGGGCCCGACTGGATGGTGCTGAATAAGCCGTCAGGCTTAGCAGTCCATGGTGGCAGTGGCGTTAAGATTGGTCTCATCGAGGCGTTGCGCCAAGTGCGGGACGACCTAACGTTCCTGGAGTTAGTGCACCGCCTGGATCGTGATACCTCAGGTTGTTTGCTGCTCGCCAAGTCTCGCGATGCGCTGGTAACCCTTAATGAGGCGTTGAAAAAGCACGGCATGGATAAGCGCTACTTGGCGCTGGTGGCCGGGCGCTGGCCGGCCCGTAAAACTTATGAAAGTGCTCGGTTGGACCGTTTTGATGCAGGTAACGGCGAACGGCGCGTGCGGGTAGATCCCAACGGTAAAGTGTCGCGCACCCACTTCTCTGTAGTGGAAACCTTTGAAAAGGTCACGTTAATTGAGGCTGAGCCCGTTACGGGGCGCACACACCAGATTCGTGTGCACGCAGCCCATGCTGGCCATGCGCTGCTGGGGGATGATAAGTACGCTACTCGTGAGAGCGGCTTGTTAACCAAGCAGCTGGGGTTGGGGCGACTTTTCCTCCATGCACGCTCGTTAACATTCCCCGAGCCTGGCAATGGCAGGCCGGTGACGGTAAAAGCGCCGCTTCCGGAGGCGCTTGAAGAGACGCTCAAGCGCGCACGTCAATAAAAGAGAACTGTTATGCGCTATGAGCTAATTATTTTCGATTGGGACGGCACACTCATGGATTCTGTGCCGAAGATTGTTTCCTGTATGCAAGCAGCAGCGGCAGACGCTGAATGGGGTGAGCTTGAAGTCAGCGCCATTGAAGACATTATTGGGCTGGGTCTTCCTGAGGCGATTGCCAAACTCTGCCCAGGCATTGAGCCAGAGCAGGCGGAGCGCTTGCGCCAGCGCTATTCCCATCACTTTGTTCATGGTGACACTACGCCTATGCCCTTTTTTGATGGGGTTGAAGCGCAGTTGGCAAGGCTGAGAGAGCGGCCCCAGCAGCGGCTTGCGGTGGCGACGGGTAAGAGCCGTCGTGGGCTTGATCGGGTTTTTAATGAAACAGGTAGCGGGGGGCTGTTCCACACTAGCCGGACTGCTGACGAAACGCGCTCTAAGCCCCACCCGCAAATGCTGCTAGAGATTTTGGCTGAGCTTCAGGTTCCAGCAGAGCGAGCGGTAATGGTGGGCGATACTGAGTATGATCTTGAAATGGCGCGTGCTATCGGTATGGATCGGGTGGGCGTAACTTACGGAGTGCATACTCCCGCTCGGCTAGCCGCTAGCCAGCCGGTGTGGGTCGCTGAAGACGTGCCGTCGCTATTTGACTGGCTGCGTCATGCATAAGGGCGTCCTTAAACGAAGAGTAGGAGCTGACGATGAGTGATGAGCAGCAGCGCGGTGGTGACAGTGAAGAGGCTTCTCAAGGTGAAGATCAGCGTGGTGTTCATGATCGCTGGACCCAGGGGCCGGATGTCTCCACCAAGGCACAAGAGTCTCCGTTGCCAGGTGGGCAGGATGACGATGCGGAAATACTCAGAGAGCGTCAGCGCCTAGCGCAGCTTGAAATGATGGATCGCTGGATTGGTGGCGTCTTGACCGAGCAGCGTAGAACACGCCGTTGGAAGCTGTTTTTTCGGCTGATGCTGCTGGCGCTAGTGCTGGTATCACTCACGGTTACGTTATATCGCGTGTTTTTAGCCGAGCCGTCAGCCGCGGTGCCTGCGCAGCAACATCTTGCATTGGTGGAAGTGCATGGCGTGATCGCCAACGATTCGCCCGCTAATGCTGAGCGTATTATTCAAGGGTTAAACCGGGCTTGGGAGAGTCAAAGCGCGTCGGCAGTGGTGCTGCATATTGATAGCCCTGGTGGAAGCCCAGTGCAGTCGCAGCGTATTTACTCGGAGGTTATGCGGCTGCGTGAGCAGGGAGATAAGCCGATTATTGCCGTGATCGAGGATATCGGTGCCAGCGGGGCGTACTATATTGCCGCTGCGGCGGATGAGATAGTGGCATCTCCCGCCAGCTTGGTGGGCTCCATTGGGGTGATCTATGCCGGTTTTGGCTTTCAAGAAGCTATTGATGAGCTGGGCGTCGAGCGGCGGGTGATGACTGCAGGCGAGAACAAGGCGTTTTTAGATCCATTCCAGCCCTTGGATGAGGAGGTGGCTCGTTTCTGGCAGAGCGTGCTCACTCAAACTCATGAGCAGTTCATCAATGATGTACAGGCTGGGCGTGGTGATCGTTTGAGTGATAGCCCGGAGATCTTTTCCGGGCTGATCTGGAGCGGTGAGCAGGCGCTTGGCTTGGGGCTGGTCGATGAGTTGGCAAGCCTTGAACAGGTGGCGCGTGCTCAGGTGGGTGAGGCATCATGGGAGAACTATACGCCCCGCCTGGATCCCTTTGAGCGTCTAACGCGGCGTTTTACCCAGGCCGCAGCGGAAGTGCTTGGCTTGCACAGTAGTCATGCGCCTATAAAGTTTCAGGCGCAGTAGCATTAGGCATCGCCAAGCGGGTTCATGCCTGCTTGGCGAAGCATGTCGCACAAGGCAATCAGCGGCAGACCGATCAGCGCATTGGGGTCACGCCCCTCTAAGCGCTCAAACAGAGCAATGCCTAAGCCTTCCATGCGAAAACTGCCGGCGCTATCCACTGGCTGCTCTATTGCTACGTAGCGCTCAATCTCCCGCTCGCTCAGCGTGCGGAACACCACGTCAAACGGTTCGATATGGACCTGATGGCGCTGGTGGCGCGTGTCTAATAAGGCCAGGCCAGTTAAAAAAGTGACTCGTTGGCCTGAGAAGCGGGCTAAGTTAGCGCGGGCCCGCTCCGTAGTATGGGGTTTGCCGAGAATATCCCCTTCAAACAGAGCAATCTGATCAGAACCAATAATGCAGTGATTGGGGAAACGTTCCGCGACGGCATTAGCCTTGCTCAATGCTAGGCGGTGAACGAGTGCCTTTGGTGACTCGTCTGGAAGTGGCGTTTCGTCAATATCGGGCGAGTAGCATTGGTAGGGCAGGTGTAGCCTGTCCAGCAGCGCTTGGCGGAAGCGCGAGCTGGAGGCGAGCACAAGAGGGGCGTTTTGCGTTTGCGGCACTATCGTCTCCTTGTGGCCTGAATGGCGCAATATGTACTGGCAATGAGTGTAGCGAAAGCCCAGCGGCATGCCTATTGACGCTGTTTTCATCGATAAACCGATAAGAATTATGCCATGAGCTTTGACACCAGGAGGGCGAGTGCCTATCATTGCGCGCCTATGTTGACCTCACAACTCCCCAGCCGGGTTGAGCCTTATAAGCTTGCAGCCCGCCGCGAACGACTTGAAGGCTTAGTGGCGCTGAATAAGCTGCCCCGCCTCGCTGAAGAAGCGGGTGACCAAACCGGCGACTGTCACGTCGTGCTTGGGTTTGGTGTAGATGCCCAAGGCCGTCGCGAAATTCGTGGCCATTTGCAAGCGACCCTGGCGCTGCCTTGTCGCCGCTGTATGGTGCCGCTTAGCCAAGACGTTTCCAGTGACTTCCTGCTTGGAATGATTACCGACGAAGCCTTGGCGGCCGAGCTGCCTGCCAGTCATGAGCCGGTGCTGGTGGAAAATGAACAGCTGGACTTGCTGACGGTAGTTGAGGATGAATTAATCCTCAGCCTACCGCAGGTGGTCTATCACGATGAGACCGAATGCCATGTCTCGGCGGAGCAGCTGGTCAGCAAGACCGAAGGCGCGGCGGATGAATCCGCTTCAGCCAAGAATCCTTTCGCGGTGCTCAATGCTTTGAAAAGCAGTGGCGCTTTGAAAGGCAAAAAGTAAGCATCACTTACCCTACATACCTTGGAGTAAACACCCATGGCAGTTCAACAGAACCGTAAAACTCGTTCCAAGCGCGGCATGCGTCGTAGCCACGATGCGCTGAGCGCACCGACTCTTTCCCAGGATAAAGAAACCGGTACCACTCACCTGCGTCACCACGTTTCTCCGGATGGTTTCTACCGTGGTCGTAAGGTAGTTGAGGTTTAATCCTTAACTCTCTAACGAGTGGCGAAACAGAGTGGGTGCATTGCGCCTAGCGATTGATGTCATGGGGGGTGACCAAGGCCCTCGTGTCATCATAGAAGGCTCTGCAAGGGCAGTGATTGAACGTCCTGACCTAGAGCTCGCTCTGTTTGGCCCGCGTCAGCGTGTTGTCGCTGAGCTTTCGCGCTTGCCGCAGCCCTTGGCTGCGGCAGCGTCACGTTTAGTCGTCTGCGATGCGCCTGATACTGTGTCACAAGATGCTTCTGCTGCCTGGGCGTTACGCTCTGGGGGTAAGACCAGCATGGTGCATATGTTGCGTTATGTGGCACAAGGTTATGCCGCAGCGGGTGTTTGTGCAGGAAACACAGGTGCGCTAGTTGCGCTTGCAAGGCGTGAGCTTGGGATGCTGCCAGACTTTTCCAGACCTGCTATCAGTACGGCGATTCCTGCACGGGGTGGTCGTCGCTGCTATTTGCTGGATTTAGGTGCAAATGTGGATTCGCCCGCATCACGGCTAGTGGATTTTGCCATGATGGGTGCGGCAATGGCGCAATGTATGGATGGTATTAATTGCCCTCGGGTCGCGCTATTGAATGTTGGCGCGGAAGCGACCAAGGGCAGTGCGACGGTGCGAGAGGCTGACCGGCTGCTGCGTGAGCGCGCTACCACATTAAGTTTTGCTTATCAGGGGTATGCCGAAGGTGGTGACATCTTCCAGGGCGATATTGATGTCATGGTCTGCGATGGCTTTGTTGGTAACGTGGTGCTCAAGGCGAGCGAAGGTTTGACCCGTATGCTGGTGGAGCGTGTGCAGATGGCGTTTGAGTCACGCCTATGCGGGCGCTTAGCAAGTTTACTGGCCAAACCTGTGCTGAAGCGGCTAAAGCAGGAGCTTGACCCCGTTCGTTATAATGGCGCAAGCCTACTTGGGTTAAAACGTATTGTGGTGAAAAGCCATGGTGGCGCCCGTGCAGATGGGTTCTACTATGCTATTCAGCGAGCGCTGCAGGAAGTAGAGCATGACTTGCCTACTCAGCTTGCCAAACACTGGGCTTAGCTCAGTGGGCAGATGAGTGGGTTACAGCAATGCGTTGCACGACTTTTGCGGGTTATCGGCGGCAGTAGGATGTGCCAACAGCCGTTTTATAACGGGGCCGATAGCCACGCCTATCGCTCAACTGAGCAAATGCCTACAAGAGCAAAGGTGAACGACATGTCTCAACCCCTTGCCCTCATTTTTCCCGGGCAAGGCTCTCAGCAGCTTGGAATGCTGCGAGAGCTAGCCGAGCGCTACAGTGTGGTGGGAACGACATTTGAGGAAGCGTCTGACGCGCTGGGCTACGATTTATGGAAAGTAGTCCAAGAAGGGCCGGAAGAAGCGTTGAATTCCACGGCTTGCACGCAGCCTGCGCTGCTGACATCAAGCGTTGCCATCTGGCGCGTCTGGCAGGAGCTGGAAGGCCCTCGCCCCAGCGTGATGGCGGGCCATAGCCTGGGTGAGTATAGCGCTATGGTCTGTGCGGGCGTGATGGGCTTTGCAGAGGGTGTCCAACTGGTGCGCCTGCGCGGAGAGGCAATGCAAGAAGCTGTACCTGCTGGTGAAGGCGGAATGGCCGCCATTCTTGGGCTTGATGACAGCGCGGTGGAAGCCGCTTGCACAAGCGCTGCCCA
The DNA here is from genome assembly GCF_021532545.1 of Halomonas sp. Cn5-12. Lineage (NCBI taxonomy): Bacteria > Pseudomonadati > Pseudomonadota > Gammaproteobacteria > Oceanospirillales > Halomonadaceae > Halomonas > Halomonas sp. Cn5-12. The sequence continues at coordinate 176,379 of NZ_JAKGAY010000001.1, read as the reverse complement.
GGGCGATGTCGTTTCTGCAGTTAACTATAACTCCCCGGGTCAGGTCGTCATTGCTGGTAGCAAAGCAGCCGTTGAGCGTGCCATTGTTGCTTGCCAAGAAGCGGGCGCTAAGCGTGCACTTGCCCTCCCTGTGTCTGTTCCTTCTCACTGCGCGCTGATGCGACCTGCTGCTGAGCGTCTTGCCGAAGCGATGCAGGCGATTGAGCTACGTGCCCCTCGCTATACTGTTATTCAGAACGTCGATGCCCAGGCACATGCAGATGTTGATACGCTGCGCACTCGTTTAATTGAGCAGCTCTACCAGCCGGTGCGTTGGTCCTCCTGCGTAGAAGCAATGTCTGAGCAAGGTGCTAATGTCTTCATTGAGTGTGGCCCAGGCAAAGTGCTGACAGGTCTTAATAAACGTATTGTGCGCGGTGCCAAGGGGCTAGCGGTGAATGACCCCGATAGCTTGGATGCAGCGCTTGAGCTTGCGCGAGAAACATTAGCAGGTAGTGCGTGATAAACGGCTATTTTCAGCTACCCTTGCTTAGTTCAGTGGAAGGAAACGTGTTATGACGCAAGAAAAACGAGTTGCCTTGGTGACCGGTGCGAGCCGCGGCATTGGTCGCGCTATCGCCCATGAACTGGGCCGCCAAGGGCGTATTGTCATCGGCACAGCGACCAGCAAATCTGGCGCAGAAAAAATCGATGCCGACCTGAAAGCTAACGGGGTTGAAGGCGCTGGTATGTGCCTGAACGTGACGGACCAAGCGAGCATTGATGAGGTCCTGAAAACCATTGGCGAGCGTTTTGGCGCCCCGACTATTTTGGTTAACAATGCGGGTATCACTCGTGATAACCTCCTGATGCGGATGAAAGAGGAGGAGTGGGATTCCGTCATGGATACCAACCTCAAATCTGTATATCGCGTCAGCAAAGCGTGTCTTCGTGGCATGACCAAGGCGCGTTTCGGGCGGATTGTATCGATCAGCTCTGTAGTGGCAACCATGGGCAACCTGGGCCAAACTAACTACGCTGCTGCTAAGGCAGGTATGGAAGGCTTTAGCCGGGCGTTGGCGCGAGAGGTTGCTTCCCGTGCCATTACCGTAAACGCCGTTGCGCCTGGTTTTATCGCCACCGACATGACCGAAGCGCTGCCTGAAGCCCAGCATGAAATGCTGCTAAAGCAGATTCCGCTGGCACGCTTAGGTGGGCCGGAAGAGATCGCCGCAGCGGTTGGCTTTTTAACCAGCGATGCCGCAGGCTATATCACTGGTGAAACGCTGCACGTGAACGGCGGTATGAATATGCGTTGATGGCCTTAGGCTTGGCGGTTGCGTCAACTTAAGGGCGTCTATAAACTACCCCGCAGCTTTTGGCTTGCGGTTTCCAAATAGCTGGTTATCTCTAACAGCTAATGTGAACGACTGGAGTACGTTGATGAGTACTATTGAAGAGCGCGTTAAGAAAGTTGTGGCAGAGCGCCTGAACGTTAAAGAAGAAGACATCCAGAATAGCTCTTCTTTCACTGAAGACTTGGGTGCCGACTCTCTGGACACCGTTGAACTGGTGATGGCTTTGGAAGAGGAGTTCGATACTGAAATTCCTGACGAAGAAGCTGAAAAAATCACCACGGTTCAAGAAGCCATCGACTACGTAAACGCCCACCAGTAAGGGCGCGGTCGACGCTGTGAACCAGGGTGGGGTGCTCACCCATCCGTCTTAAAAAAGCCGTCCTGATATGGGGCGGCTTTTTTGCTTTACGCTCACAATGAATATAACGTTCAATCTCCGTTATACTAGTCACCAAATTTCTGCAGCAAATGACCCAGATGGGTCGTGTCACCATGGATGCCTGGAGGAAACTGATGGCGCGAAGAAGGGTAGTGGTAACTGGGTTAGGCCTGGTGACCCCAGTGGGCAATAGTGTCAATGAGTCGTGGGCGAACATTGTCGCCGGTAAAAGCGGCATAGCGTCTATTGAGCACTTTGATACCAGTGGCTTCAATACGCGGTTTGGCGGTTCGGTAAAGAATTTTGATATCAGCCCTTACCTGAACCCCAAAGACGCTCGCAAAATGGATCTGTTCATTCAGTACGGTATGGCTGCCGGTGCTCAGGCGGTACAGGATTCAGGGATAGAGTGCACAGAGGAGAATGCTGAGCGAATCGGCGTGGCGATTGGCTCTGGAATTGGCGGGCTGCCAATGATTGAGCATAACCATAATGCGCTCAATAAAGGCGGTGCACGTCGGGTATCACCGTTTTTTGTGCCTGGTTCTATTATCAATATGATTTCCGGCAACATGGCGATCCAGCACGGCTTTAAAGGGCCGAATATTGCGATTACCACGGCTTGCACCACCGGTACCCATAATATTGGCTACAGCGCGCGCACCATCGCCTACGGCGATGCGGATGTCATGATTTGTGGCGGCGCAGAAATGGCCACCACACCATTAGGTTTGGGTGGCTTCTCTGCCGCGCGCGCGCTCTCAACGCGCAACGAAGACCCGCAAGCAGCGAGCCGTCCTTGGGATGCCGACCGCGATGGCTTTGTGTTGTCTGATGGTGCAGGGGTGCTAGTGCTAGAAGAGTACGAGCATGCGAAAGCCCGTGGCGCCACTATCTACGCGGAGCTGGCTGGCTTTGGTATGAGTGATGACGCCTACCATATGACCGCTCCGCCCGAGGATGGTCGCGGTGCCGCACTCTCCATGCGCAATGCGATTAAAGATGCCGCTATTGATCCGGCAGACGTGCAGTATATCAACGCCCATGGCACATCAACTGCTGCCGGCGATTTGGCTGAAAGTCGCGCTATTGAAAAAGTGTTGGGCAGTGCGGCCCAGCAGGTGGCCGTTAGCTCAACCAAGTCGATGATTGGCCACCTATTGGGTGCCGCCGGTGCGGTAGAGGCGGTATTCAGCATTCTAGCAATCCGTGACCAGGTCGCCCCGCCCACCATCAACCTGGATAACCCCCAGGAGGGCTGCAACCTCGACTACGTACCCCATACCGCGCGGGATATGCGTATTGATATCGCGCTCTCCAACTCGTTCGGGTTTGGTGGCACTAACGGCTCCCTGCTGTTCAAAAAGGTATAACTTTTTATGCCCATGCCCCAGGTGCCATTTGATGACCGCGGGCTAGCGTATGGCGACGGTGTATTTGAAACAGTGCTGCTGCGCGATGGGGTACCCGTACTTTGGGATTATCACCTCGCGCGCTTGGAACAGGGCTGTCGGCGCTTGAATATCCCGTTGCCTACCTCTCAACAGCTGGCGCAGGTGTGGCAGTCACCTCCTGCGGCAGCGCTGGAAGTACTTAAACTAATATTGACACGCGGAAGCGGTGGCCGAGGCTACGCGCTGCCTGATCCTCCTGAGCCCAGGCTGATCTTTCGGCGAACGCCTTTTGTTACCAACGGGCAGCGGTGGCAACACGGTGTCTGCGTACGTTTGTGCCATCTTCGTTTAGGGCATCAACCGCTGCTTGCGGGCATCAAACACCTTAACCGTTTGGAGAATGTGCTAGCTCGCCAGGAGTGGCAAGAGAGCCATATTGCCGAAGGCCTGTTAGCGGACCAATCAGGCGAAATGGTGGAAGCAACCAGTATGAACCTCTTCTGGTCAACGGAAGGGCGTCTTTTGACCCCTCGGGTAAACCGCTGCGGCGTGGCAGGTACTCTGCGCGCTGCGCTATTGGCTAACGGCGTTATTGAAGAAGAGGGGCTGACAGTCTCGGAACTACCACTGGTTGAGCGCCTTTGGGTGGGTAATTCGGTACAGGGCGTGTGGCCTGTGTGTGAATTGCTTGATACGCAGGGCGGCCTGATCGCGACTTGGCCTGTGTTAGCAGGGCCAGACCCACTGCAGCGTGAGGCTCACCGCCTGCTGGGCTATCCCAGTATGTTTCCCGCATCAGAATCCAAATAAATAGATTGAGGTGTCAACGTGAAACGGTTACTTACCGTCTTTGGAATATTGGTTGTGCTGGCCGTTGCCGCTGCGCTCGGCGGTTATGCTTATTGGCAGCAGCGTCTAGCGGCGCCAATTGCGGTAGAGGAACCCACCCTATATCAAGTGCCTGCCGGAGCTGGTTTTAATCAAGTCATTCGCGATTTAGAGGCGCAAGGAGTGCTTGAGGATGCCTGGGCATTTAAGCTACTGGCGCGGATAGACCCAGAGCAGATGCCAAGTCTACGGGTTGGCGAGTACCGCCTCACACCGGGGATGAGTGGGCGAGAGGTGATGGCCCTGCTGGGCAGTAATAACGTGGTGACTTATTCGCTGACCGTGCCTGAAGGATGGACCTTTCGCCAAATGCGTGCGCTGCTAAATAGTGCGCCGAAGCTTGAACACCGTACGGCAGACATGAGTGACGAAGAAGTCATGACGCTGCTGGACCGTGAGGGCACCTTTCCTGAAGGTTGGTTCTTCCCCGATACCTACCGCTATCATCTGGGCATGAGCGATGTCGATATTTTGAGCCAAGCGTTAAATCGGATGGAGCGCATTTTGGAGCAAGTGTGGGCGGAACGGGATGACGATTTAACCATTGAAACGCCCTATGAAGCGCTAATTATGGCATCGCTGATTGAGCGGGAAACCGGGGCGCCTGAAGAGCGCAGAGAGATTGCTGGGGTATTTAAGCGCCGGATGGAGCGTGGCATGCGTCTGCAAACAGACCCCACGGTAATATACGGCATGGGCGAGCGCTATGATGGCCGCATCACACGGGCAGACCTGCGTGAAGCCACCCCTTACAATACTTATGTGATTGACGGCATGCCGCCGACGCCGATTGCCATGCCAGGGCGAGCCTCATTGGAGGCGGCGGTGAAGCCGCTACCCGGCGAAACGCTCTATTTTGTGTCCCGAGGTGACGGCACGCATCACTTCTCGCGCACATTACGCGAGCATAACAATGCCGTGAATCGCTATATTCGAAACCGTTAATAAATAGCTAAACACTGAACATGTCGATGGCGTATCTATTGAGTAAGGGGCAGCAATGAGCAAACGCGGACGCTTCATCACCCTAGAAGGCGGTGAGGGAGTCGGTAAGTCTACCAATATGGCGTTTGTCGAAGCATGGCTAACGGCCCAGGGAATGGAAGTGGTACGAACCCGTGAACCGGGTGGTACCCCCCGCGCAGAAGCAATTCGTGAGCTGTTGCTTGACCCTGCCCCCCAAGAGCCGCTGAGCGTTGATGCCGAGCTGTTACTGGTCTTTGCGGCCCGTGCACAGCATCTAGCGGAAAAAATCCTGCCAGCGTTGGCACGAGGTGCCTGGGTAGTATGTGACCGTTTTACCGATGCCACCTTTGCCTATCAGGGCGGCGGGCGCGGGATCAACCCCGCACGCATTGCGCAGTTAGAGCAATTTGTACAGCAAGGCCTTGCCCCCGATCTCACTCTGCTGCTGGATATGCCGCCCGAAGCTGCCAAAGAGCGGTTAGAAGGCCGCCTACGCGAGCTAAATACCCAGCGTGACCGGTTTGAGCAAGAGCAGGCGGGTTTCTTTATGGCGGTACGCCGAGCTTATTTGGATCGCGCGGCCGCTTCGCCTGAGCGCTATGCGGTGATTGATGCAGCTCAGCCGCTAGAGATGGTTCAAGCGGCGCTAAGCCACGTATTGGAAGAACGGGTTGCCCAATGGCAATAACTGGCGTATTGCCCTGGCATCAGGCCACTTGGCAGCAGCTGGTGCGCCTTGCCAACAGCGGGCGCATGCCCCATGCCTTGCTGATTAGCGGTGCCCACGGGGTTGGCAAGCAGCAGTTGGCAGAAGCGTTGATCGCTAGAACGCTATGTGCCCAGCCCGGCGAGCAGGCTTGCGGGCAGTGTCACAGCTGCGCCATGTTGGCCTCTGGCTATCACCCTGATCTACTGCGGGTGTCTCCAGAAGAGGGCAAGCGCCAAATCCGCATTGACCCCGTTCGCGAAGTGAATCGGTTTGTCTCGCAAACGGCGCAGCAGGGTGGCTACCGAGTGATTGTGATCTCACCTGCTGAAGCCATGAATATTGCCGCCGCCAACGCGCTGTTAAAAAGCCTGGAAGAACCCGGCGATAAAACGTTATTTATCCTACTTTCAGATGTGCCCTCCCGCACGCTGCCAACGATTCGTTCGCGCTGCCAGCAGTGGCCCCTAGCAAGCGTGCCCTTTGATGACTGTAAAGGGTGGCTGACCCAGCAGCTGGGTGGTGATGAAGCTCACTTCTGGTGGCAAGTATCAGGCGGCCTTCCCCTGTTAGCGGTTGAGCTGGCCGCTCCCGATGAACGGGCGCTGCGCCACCAGATTCACGACTGTTTCGAACAGTTAGTGCGCGGGGCAGAGCCTGTTTCAGAGGCGGCGAGGCTGGATCGCCAAGCGATTGATGCGATCTTATGGTACGGTATTGCTTGGCTTGAAGACTTGATTCGTCTGGGACTATCGGGCGAGCAGAGCGTGCTACACAATCCTGATTTAACGCCGCTTTATCGCCAGGCGGTGAAAAATGGCCGCGTACAGGACTGGTTCCGGCTATTAGATTACGCCAGAGAGCAGCGCCGCTTGCTGGCCGTTGGAGCAAACCCGAATCCACAGCTGGTGCTTGAAGCTTGGCTGGTGCGCTGGTCTGCGCTGCTGCGCTCCTGACAATCTAATGCAATGAGGTAGTGATGGCTGCTCAAAAAGCACTCTCTTTAACGATACCCGACGTGCCCACGCTGCTATCTGCCTATATGCCGTTTTTGGATCGAGGCGGTATTTTTGTGCCTACCAAAACATTGTATAGCCTCGGGCAACCCGTTGTACTGCTGCTAACGCTGCCAGGGGAGAGCGAGCGACTCTCCGTCACCGGTCAGGTGATTTGGATCTCGCCAGAAGGTGTTAGTGGCCGAAGACTGCCAGGCATTGGCGTGCACTTTAGTCAGCAAGATTACTCTGTGCGTGACCGTATCGAGACCCTGTTAGCCGGGCAGCTTGATAAAGCGCCTCCCTCGTTTACGCTCTAAGCTAGCTACCTCCTATTTACTTCCAAAGAGCACTGCATGTTTGTTGATTCTCACTGTCATCTAGACCGTTTATCAGAGCATACACATGGCGGCGATGTGGCCGCCACGTTGGATGCTGCCCGTGCTGCCAACGTTAGCCAGTTTTTAGCCATCTCTACGACGTTAGAAGAGCTGCCGGGCTTGGCCGCCATTGCTAGAGCACATCACGATGTGGCTATTTCCGCGGGCCTTCACCCGCTCCACCAAGAGCCAAATGAGCCGACGGTGGACGATATCGTAGAGGCTGCTGAACAGTATGGAGCGGTAGCGATTGGTGAGACAGGGCTGGATTATCACTACCAGGAGAGCGTGCCTGTCAGCGTTCAGCATGAGCGATTCAAGCGGCATCTCATCGCTGCGAATGAGCTAGAGTTGCCGGTCATCATTCATACCCGCGAGGCCAAAGAGGATACGCTGGCGCTGCTGCGTGAATACAGCAATCCTCAGGTGGGCGGCGTCATCCACTGCTTTACTGAAGACCTGGACATGGCGCGGGAGGCGGTTCGGCTTGGATTCTATATTTCTCTTTCCGGCATTATTACGTTTCGTAATGCGGCATCGCTCAGAACACTGGCGCGTCAGCTTCCGCTGGATCGGCTGTTAATTGAAACCGACAGCCCTTATTTGGCCCCTGTCCCTTATCGCGGTAAGCCCAATGAGCCTGCCTGGGTCGTTGAAGTCGCGGAGTGTATTGCGCGTGAACGAGGCATCAGCGTGGATGAAGTTGCCATGCAAACGACCGTTAATTTTTACCATCTGTTCCGCGCTGCGGCACCAGACGCGCCTGCCCATGTCAAAGAGGCCTTGGCACAGTCTGGGCTTGTGGTGTAACACGCGGTGACAACCACTGGAGGTCGGTGATGAGTATTGATCGACTATTGCAGCAGTCAGAAGGCTCAGCATCTATTCCCCCTGTTGATACCTGGCAGCCCGCGCTATCAGGAGAAATGGATATCCTGATTCAGGAGGATGGCTCCTGGCTGCATGAAGGGCAGCCGTTTGCTCGTCCTGCGATTGCCAAGCTGCTCTCCAGCCTGCTGCGTCTGGATGCCGATGGATACTGCCTGGTCACTCCCGTGGAGCGCTGGCGCATTGCCGTAGTGGACCGCCCCTTTGTCGTGGTCGAAGCGGATTTCCACGATGATGCCTGGTGGCTAAAGACTCAATTTGACGATGTAGTACGTCTGGATGCCGAGCACCCCATGAGGTTGACTGCTTCTCCCAGCGGCGAGATGGCGCCCGAATGTGCTATCCGGTTCGGTTTAGCGGCTCGACTGCACCGCAACGTGTTCTATCGCTTGGTAGAGCAGGCGCGCGTGCAAGAAAATTCGTCAGGCCAGAGCGAGTGTCAGCTCTATAGTGCGGGAAGCTGGCACCTGCTTGGCCAGTGGAGCGATAGCGTGCCAAGTGAGGCGCCGTGAAGTTAACCGCCGAGCAGCAAGCTGTTGTTCACCATAGGGAAGGGCATGCGCGTGTAGCCGCCGTGGCGGGCGCAGGTAAAACCACGACCATGGCTGCCCGAGTGCTTCACCTGTTAGGCAGTGGCGTTTCTCCCAAGCGAATGCTGGTGCTGATGTTTAACCGCTCAGCGAAAGATGACTTCCAGCGTCGCCTAGCCAGCATGGCCCCAGCAGGCCAGCCGTTGCCCGACGTTCGTACTTTTCACTCCCTAGGCCACCGGCTGACCCAAAGCCTGTGCCGCTGGGGGGCGCTCGCCCCCAGGCGGCTACTCTCTGCTGAATGGCAAATGGAGCGCTTGCTTCGTCAAGCTAGCCTGAATGTGCTTGCCGGCCAGGTAGATCGTCGCGACGCTGCGCTGGAAGGTGATCGGCTAGAGGCGTTGGCACATTTTTGTGGCCTAGTGAAGGCTGAAATGCTGCCTGCGGCGACGCTTTATGAGCGCCTTAATTACGATCCGGATACCGACTATTTTCCTACGGCCTTCGAAGAAGCCGAGCGTCTGCTGCACGCTGAAGGCGTCATGACCTATGCGGACCTACTCTACCGCCCGCTGCAGGCCCTGGAAGCGGACGCAACGCTCCGCAAGCGGGTCGAAGGTTTCTTGGATCATGTGATTGTTGATGAGTACCAGGATATCAATACGGTTCAGCAGCGGCTGCTGGCCGTGCTTGCTGGGCCGAGTGCGAATGTGATGGCTGTGGGCGATGCTAACCAATGTATTTATGAGTGGCGCGGTGCTCGTCCAGACACGATGCTGGAGAACTTTACCGCCACCTTCGGCAAAGCCACCGACTATCCGCTCTCCATGACCTTTCGCCACGGGCATGCCTTGGCGCTGACGGCTAACCACGCCATCATGGCCAATCAGCGTCGGCCCGATCAGCTCTGCTTGGCCGAAGCAGGTAATCCCGATACTCGCGTAACCGTAGGTCAAGGAAGCCGACTGTTACTGGATGCCTTGATGCACTGGCAGGCCCAGGGGAGGGCGCTCAGTGATGCTAGCCTGCTAGTGCGAAGCTGGGCGCTCTCGGTGCCTTTCCAGCTTGCCTTGCTGCAGGCGGGTATCCCCTTTCGTCTGCTGCGAGAAGATCGCTTCGTGTTCCGCTTGCCCCTGGTGCAGGCGTTGGCAGGTTATCTGAAACTCTCCAGGCGTCCAGAACTGCTTCACGACCCAGAGCAGTTGCTGCTGCTGTTATCTCAGCCAACCCCCTTTGTCGCCCGTGAACGCCTGCAGCGTCTGGCTTACCAGTTAGCGACAACCCAGCAGTGGCCGGAGCGGCACGAGCCCGTTCTGGCAGCGCTAAAACCGCTACAGCGGCGCACGCTAAAAAAACGCTGGGAGCTACTGTGTGAGCTGCCTAAACTTAACGCATGGCCCCCGGCCAAATTGCTCGGCCATGTGGTAGAGGCGATTGACGCTGAAAAAACGCTGAAACGTGCCGCCGCTAGACGCGATAAAGGAGAGGAGGATGTGCGTTTGCTCGACGTGCTGATTGAGCAGGCTGAGAGCGTACAAGATCCAGACGCCTTCATTGAGCTACTTGAACGTCCGGTGGAGAATCAGGCTGGCGGCGTGCTGGTCAGTACCGTGCACGGTGCCAAGGGCCTCGAGTGGTCGCTAGTGGCCGTTGCAGGCGTTAATGAAGAAGACTTTCCCCACTATAGCCGCGATAACCCGCTGAATGATGAGCGCTTAGAGGAGGAGCGGCGGCTGTTTTATGTGGCCATCACGCGTGCCAAGGAGCAGTTGCTGGTTCTTCACGACGGAGGTGCACATCGGCCAAGCCGTTTTATTGCCGAAAGTGCCTGGCAGGATGGTATGCGTGTCGCCGCTTGTTTAGCCAATCAGCAGGCGCCAGATACGCCGTTAGAAGTGCAATCCCCTAGCTTAGTGGCCCGTTACTTGGAAAGAGTAGGGCGCGCCGACATTGCCTTAGCCGCACCACAGGTGAAGGAGTCTTCAGCTGGTTACCAAGCGGGTAGCCACTACTACCCCGGTCAGCGCTTGCTGCACGCAGTGTTTGGAGAAGGCGAAGTGGCGGCAGTAGAGGGTAATCCGTCCGACCCGGTGATTGATGTGCGGTTTGTGCAAGCCGGGCGACGTCGTCTCATCGCCCGCCGTGCACCTATTGAGGTGATGGAGCCTCCGGTGCAGCCAGCGTAGCCAGCTGCACCATTGCTATCCCTGTTATATATTTGGCCTGTTACATATTTGGATAGTTCGGGCCGCCACCGCCTTCAGGGGCTACCCAGGTAATATTCTGGGCGGGGTCTTTGATATCGCAGGTTTTGCAGTGCACGCAGTTCTGGAAGTTAATCTGGAAGCGTGGCTTGCCCTGATCATCCTCAACCACCTCATACACCCCTGCCGGGCAGTAGCGCTGAGCGGGTTCAGCATACTTGGGCAGGTTGTCACGAATCGGCAGCTCTGGGTCTGCGAGGCGCAGGTGGCAGGGCTGATCCTCTTCATGGTTCGTATTGGACAAGAACACCGAGGTGGATTTATCAAACGACAGTTTGCCATCTGGTTTCGGGTAGTTGATTTTCTCGAACTCAGCGGCTGGCTTTAACGCGCCGTGGTCGGTAGTGGTGTCATGAATGTTGGGTAGTTTATTGCCCAACAGCTGGTTCACGAAGTTATAGGCGCCGCCGCCAACCGTGCCATATTTGTGAATGGCAGGGCCGAAGCTCGCACTCTCTTTCAGCTCCTGGTAGGCCCAGCTGGCTTCCCACTTGCTGGTAAAGCTGGCAAGCTCTTGCCCACCCTCATCGCCATCTTTGATGGCTTCAAAAACGCTCTCTGCAGCGACCATACCAGACTTCATCGCCGTATGCAGGCCTTTAATCTTGGCAAAGTTCAGGGTGCCCGCATCACAACCAATCAACAGGCCGCCGGGGAAGGTCATTTTCGGCAGGCAGTTGAACCCTCCTTTGGCAATGGCCCGTGCGCCGTAAGCTACCCGTTTGCCGCCTTCCAGGTACTGGCTGAGCACCGGGTGGTGTTTCATGCGCTGAAATTCATCGAACGGGGAAAGCCACGGGTTCTGGTAACCGAGGTCCATAATCAGGCCCACTACCACCTGCTGGTTTTCCGCGTGGTAGAGGAACCAACCGCCGTGGGTGTTGCTGTCTAGTGGCCAGCCGGAGCCGTGAACTACCAAGCCGGGTTCGTGCTTCTCGGCGGGCACATCCCACAGTTCTTTCAAGCCGATGCCGTAATGCTGCGGGTCGCGTCCAGCATTCAGTGAGAAGTCATTGATCAGTCGCTTGCCTAGGTGGCCCCGTGCGCCCTCTGCAAACAGCGTGTACTTAGCGCGCAGCTCCATGCCGGGCATATAGCCATCCTTGGGGGTGCCATCGGCACCTACGCCCATATCGCCAATCAGGATGCCGCGCACCACATTATCTTCAATGATGACTTCCTGAGCAGCAAAACCAGGAAATATTTCAACGCCCAGCGATTCCGCCTGCTCGGCCAGCCAGCGGCACAGGTTGCCTGCGCTAATCACGTAGCGAGTTAAATCGCCGCCGGTGTTATGCATGCTTTTCGGCACCAGCGCATTAGGAATTTTTTGCGCTTTTTCGGCGTCTTTTAATAGATACACATCATCGCGAACGGCTGGTGTATTAAGGGGAGCATCGCGCTCCTCCCAGTCGGGGAAAAGCTCAGCCAATGCGCGCGGCTCGAATACTGCGCCGGAAAGAATGTGGGCGCCTACCTCAGAGCCTTTTTCGACGACACAGACGGTGAGTTCTTGCTCGGCCTCGTTGGCTTGCTGCATTAAGCGGCAGGCGGCGGCAAGCCCTGATGGGCCTGCGCCGACGATGACAACGTCAAAGTCCATTACATCGCGTTCAACGTTTTCCACCCGGTTTCTCCTTATTCTCATAAGCGCCATCTGTATCTGGCTAGCGAATGGGCACTAGCTTATGAAAAGATGGCCTTAATTTAAAACGGTCGTTTGCTTCTGGTTATCTCCCATGATAGGCATAATACCCGTGTCAGGTCACCCCTACGATGGCAAAAGCACACTTTATAAGTGTCGGTACGAATAGCGATACCGGCGGGCTACGACCAAGGCCGCACGAAGAGAAAGTTGTTGCTGGTGGGTAGGCTGTGGCAAATTGATAGGGTTTTTCATTTGCTAGCCTATCAAACGCTTGCATGAATTTTGAGCGCAGCCACTAGGTGGCGGCGCCTAGTCAGGTTAACGGCTTCTATCACGAGCCAAGCGAGGAACCTATGAAAGTACTCGTCGCGGTGAAACGCGTCATCGACTACAACGTCAAAATCCGCGTCAAAGCGGACCACTCTGATGTAGACCTTACCAACGTTAAAATGGCCATGAACCCCTTCTGCGAAATTGCCGTGGAAGAGGCGGTGCGCCTGAAAGAGAAGGGTGTGGCCACCGAGGTCGTGGCCGTGACCGTGGGCCCCAAGGCCGCCCAAGAGCAGCTGCGCACCGCGCTGGCGCTGGGGGCTGACCGCGCCATCCACATTGAAACCGACGAACGCGCCGAATCGCTGGCGGTGGCCAAACTGCTGGCCAAAGTGGTAGACGAAGAGCAGCCCGGCCTCGTCATCCTCGGCAAGCAGGCCATCGACACCGACAACAACCAGACCGGCCAGATGCTCGCTGCGCTGACCAATCTGCCGCAAGGCACTTTCGCCTCAGAAGTCGCGGTAGATGGTGATAAGGTCAACGTGACCCGTGAAATCGACGGCGGCCTGCAAACCGTCGCGCTGACACTCCCGGCCATCGTCACCACTGACCTGCGCCTCAACGAGCCGCGCTACGCCAAGCTGCCGGACATCATGAAGGCCAAGAAAAAGCCGCTGGATGTCAAAACCCCCGCTGACTACGGCGTGGAAGTGGCTTCCAAGGTCACGCTGCTCAAAGTGGAATCCCCCGCCGAGCGCAAAGGCGGTATCAAAGTCGCCTCGGTTGACGAGCTGATCGACAAACTGAAAAACGAAGCCAAAGTGATCTAAGGTCGGCGTGACGTTGATCGACATGCTTTGAAAGGAGTGAATTCTATGAGCATTCTGGTACTTGCCGACCTGCATGAAGGTCAGTTGGCCAGCGCCACCGCCCACGTCGTGGCAGCGGCCCAAGCCATTGGTGGCGATATCGATGTGCTGGTCGCTGGTGAAGGCGTCCAGGCCGCCGCTGACGCGGCAGCCAAACTCGATGGCGTGCGTAAAGTACGCGTGGCAGATAACGCCGTCTACGCCCATCAGCTGGCCGAGCCCATGGGTGCGCTGCTGGTAGAGCTGGCAGGTGATTACACCCACGTACTGGCCAGCGCCTCCACCACCGGTAAAAACGTCCTGCCACGCTTGGCGGCCCTGAAAGATGTCAGCCAGCTGTCGGATGTGATTGGCATCGAAAGCGCCGATACTTTCCTGCGCCCGATTTATGCCGGTAACGCCATCGCCACGGTCAAAAGTGACGACGCGCTGAAAGTCATTACCGTGCGCACCACCGCGTTCGATGCGGTGGGCCAGGGCGGCAGCGCAGCCGTGGAAGCGGTAGCGTTCGCCGCTGACAACAGCCAATCCAGCTTTGTCAAAGAAGAGCTGGCCCAGAGCGACCGCCCGGAACTCGGCGGTGCCAAGGTCGTCATCTCCGGTGGCCGTGGCATGGGTAACGGCGAGAACTTCAAGCTGCTGGACGGCATTGCCGATAAGCTGGGCGCGGCCATTGGCGCTTCGCGTGCGGCGGTCGATGCGGGCTTTGTTCCTAACGACATGCAGGTGGGCCAGACCGGTAAGATCGTCGCGCCTGAGCTTTATATTGCGGTGGGTATTTCAGGTGCGATTCAGCACTTGGCGGGCATGAAAGACTCCAAGGTGATCGTCGCCATCAACAAAGACGACGAAGCTCCGATCTTTCAGGTCGCCGACTATGGCCTAGTGGGGGATCTGTTCGAGATTCTGCCAGAGCTGGAAAGCAAGCTGTAAGTCATTGAACTTGCTACCTGTCAAAAGCCGACTTCGCCAGAAGTCGGCTTTTTTATTGCGGGCGGGTTCGATAAACTGACAATAGTTGACTAAGGTGCTGGGACAAAGATTTGCCGCCGATGGTAAAAAAATTGCCGGGGCGGTGGTTGAAAAGGGTGGAGTAAGACCACACCTAATGTAGTGAACGCAACAGAAGCCACTCAAGGAGAAGATAGCATGGCACATACCCTTCCTGAACTGCCGTACGCTTACGATGCTCTCGAGCCGAACATCGACGCGATGACGATGGAAATTCACCACTCTCGCCACCACAACACCTACGTCACCAACCTGAACGGTGCGCTGGAAGGTACTGGTCTAGAAGATGTTCCGGTGGAAGAGCTGGTGGCGAACTTGGATCGCGTACCCGAAGAGAAGCGTCAAGCCGTTATCAACAACGGTGGCGGCCACGCTAATCACTCCATGTTTTGGCAAATGATGTCACCCAACGGTGGCGGACAGCCGCATGGCGACGTGGCTAAAGCCATCGACGCAGAGCTGGGCGGTTTTGATGCATTCAAAGACGCCTTCAAAAAAGCCGCGCTGGGCCGTTTCGGCAGCGGCTGGGCGTGGTTGTCCGTCACGCCTGAGAAAAAGCTGGTCGTCGAAAATACCCTCAACCAAGATAGCCCGTTGATGCACGGCAACACGCCCGTACTCGGTCTGGATGTTTGGGAGCACGCTTACTACCTGAAGTTCCAGAACAAGCGTCCAGACTACGTGGATGCTTTCTTCAACGTGGTGAACTGGGAAGATGTCGAGCGCCGTTACCAAGCCGCCATCGCCTAATACTCACGCCCTGTGAGGGCGGTGTCAGCTACTGACACCGTTGGAAAACCGCTCCCTATCAGGGAGCGGTTTTTTTGTCTCTGGGTATAGCGCTGGGCATGAGCTGTCCATAACCTGTGGATGAAAAAATACCATATATGCTGAAATTGATTTTCTCTTAGTCTATATATAGTATGCGTGGTGACTTTTAGAGGGGTAGAGCAAGCGCTGCGCACTACCTGAAAATTGCCGCTATGAAAAGGGGAAATAGCCATGGAAATCCAAATTTATAGCAAGCCTGCCTGTGTACAGTGTACTGCCACCTATCGCGCGCTGGATAAGCAAGGCCTTGAGTACACCGTCATCGACATTACCGCCGAAACGGGTGCTCAAGCAGAAGTCGAAGCGCTGGGTTACCGCCAGCTGCCTGTCGTGGTCGTCGGTGAAGAGCACTGGTCGGGCTTCCGTCCGGACCGCATCCAAGCGTTGGCGTAATCGTCACCTATGCACGCTGCTGACGTGGAAGCCGAGCAGGCAGGTACGCTGGTCTATTTTTCCACCAAGTCAGGCAACACCCATCGTTTTATTGAAAAGCTTGGTTTAAGTGCACAGCGGCTGCCGTTACATCGTGAAGCCCCGACGCTACGCATTGAGCAGCCCTACATATTGGTTACCCCCACCTACGGAGGTGGCTCGGCCAATGGGGCTGTGCCAAAGCAGGTTATTCGGTTTTTAAATGACGAGCACAACCGACACCTCTTACGAGGTGTCATTGCTGCTGGTAATACTAATTTTGGTGACGCATACGCTTTGGCGGGGCGAATCATTGCCCAAAAGTGCCAAGTGCCGCTGCTTTATCGTTTTGAATTGTTTGGTACCGATGACGATGTCGCCAAGGTCCGCAAAGGAGTAGAAGAGTTTTGGAAACGTCAAGCTCAGTCTCTAAGAACGTAGCTGCAAAAAACTCGGCAGATCAACGCCCTGCTGCGGGAGCCACCGAGGCGCGCACGCTGGATTACCATGCGCTGAATGCGATGTTGAACCTGTACGGTGCCAACGGCGAACTGCAGTTGGATAAAGACCGTGAAGCGGCGCGCCAGTACTTCTTGCAGCACGTCAATCAGAACACCGTGTTCTTCCACTCCTTGGAAGAGAAGTTGGACTACCTGGTGGAAGAGCAGTACTACGAAGCCGACGTGCTGGCGCAGTATAGCTTTACGTTTGTCAAAGCGCTGTTCGAGCAGGCGTATGCGTACAAATTCCGCTTCCCGAGCTTCTTGGGTGCGTTCAAGTACTACACCAGCTACACGCTCAAAACCTTCGACGGTAAACGTTATCTCGAGCGGTATGAAGACCGGGTTTGCATGGTGGCGCTCACGCTAGCGCGTGGCGATGAAGCGCTGGCCAAGTCGCTAGTCGACGAGATCATCAGCGGCCGCTTCCAGCCTGCGACGCCCACCTTCCTAAACTGTGGTAAGCGCCAGCGGGGCGAGCTGGTCTCTTGCTTCTTGCTGCGTATCGAAGACAACATGGAGTCCATCGGGCGTTCCATCAACTCCGCGCTGCAGCTCTCCAAGCGTGGCGGCGGCGTGGCCTTCCTGCTCAGCAACATTCGCGAATCCGGCGCGCCGATCAAGCGTATCGAGAACCAGTCGTCGGGCATCATTCCGATCATGAAACTGCTGGAAGACGCGTTCTCCTACGCCAACCAGCTAGGTGCGCGTCAAGGTGCCGGAGCGGTCTATCTCAACGCCCACCACCCGGACATTCTGCGCTTTTTGGACACCAAGCGTGAAAACGCGGACGAGAAAATCCGCATCAAAACGCTGTCGCTGGGCGTGACCATTCCCGATATCACGTTCGAGCTGGCCAAGCGCAACGACGACATGTACCTCTTCTCGCCCTACGATGTCGAGCGCGTCTACGGCGTGCCGTTTGGCGATATCAGTGTGACCGAGAAGTACCATGAAATGGTGGCCGACGCGCGTATTCGCAAGCACAAGATCAATGCTCGCGCCTTCTTCCAAACCCTGGCCGAGCTGCAGTTCGAGTCTGGCTACCCGTATATCATGTTCGAAGATACGGTCAACCGCGCCAACCCGATTGCAGGCCGTATCAACATGAGCAACCTCTGCTCCGAGATTCTGCAGGTCAACACGCCGACCGAGTACGACGACGACTTGGGCTACCGTCAGGTAGGGCAAGATATCTCTTGTAACCTCGGCTCGATGAACATCGCCAAGGTGATGGATTCCGGTGATATCGGCACCAGCGTCGAGATCGCCATTCGCGGTCTGACCGCCGTGTCTGAAATGAGTAATCTGCGCAGCGTTCCCTCCATCGCCGAGGGTAATGCCAAATCGCGCGCCATCGGTCTTGGCCAGATGAACCTGCATGGCTTCCTGGCTCGCGAGCATATTTATTACGGCTCAGAAGAGGGGTTGGACTTCACGAACCTGTACTTCTACTGCGTTGCGTTCCATGCCATTCGTGCGTCGAACCAGTTGGCCATCGAACACGGTGAGACCTTTGCCGGGTTCGCAGACTCTACCTATGCATCGGGTACGTTCTTCGATAAGTACACCGACCAGGCGTGGCTGCCGCGTACCGAGAAAGTCCGTCAGCTTTTCGAGCGCAGCGGTATTGCACTGCCCACGCAAGACGATTGGCAAGCGCTGAAAGCCTCGGTGATGGCGCACGGCCTATACAACCGTAACCTTCAAGCGGTACCGCCGACTGGTTCTATCTCGTACATCAACCACTCCACCTCCAGCATTCACCCGGTGGCGGCGAAGATCGAGATCCGTAAAGAGGGCAAGCTGGGTCGCGTTTACTACCCAGCGCCATTCTTGAACGAAGCGAATTTCGGTTACTTCCAGGATGCTTACGAAATCGGCCCTGAAAAAATTATCGATACCTACGCGGAGGCGTCCAAGCACGTTGACCAAGGCCTCTCGTTGACGCTGTTCTTCCCGGACACGGCCACCACGCGGGATATCAACAAGGCGCAAATTTACGCATGGCGTAAAGGTATTAAGACGCTTTACTACATTCGCTTACGCCAAAGTGCGCTTGAGGGCACCGAGGTAGAGGGTTGCGTCTCCTGTACGCTGTAACCTCGGATACGCTTTTAAGAAGATGTTTGTGAGAGAACTCTGATGACGATGATGCAACGTTTGTCGCGAGTGAATGCGATTAACTGGAACCGCCTTCAAGACGATAAAGACCTTGAGGTATGGAACCGTCTGACCAGTAACTTCTGGTTGCCGGAAAAAGTGCCGCTCTCTAATGATATTCAGTCGTGGAACACGCTGACGCAGCAAGAGAAGCAGCTTACTATCCGCGTATTTACGGGCCTGACGCTGCTGGACACCATTCAAAGCAGCGTGGGTGCGCCTGTGCTGATGGAAGATGCCCGCACTCCTCATGAAGAAGCGGTATACACCAATATCGCCTTTATGGAGTCCGTGCATGCGCGCTCCTACAGCTCGATTTTCTCGACGCTGTGTGCAACGCGTGATGTAGACGACGCGTTCCGCTGGAGTGAGGAAAATCCGACGCTACAGATGAAGTCGGAGCTCATCCTGAAGCGCTACCGCTCGGACGACCCGCTGATGCGCAAGGTGGCGAGCGTTTTCCTGGAGTCGTTCCTGTTCTACTCGGGCTTCTACTTGCCCATGTACTGGTCCAGCCATGCCAAGCTGACCAACACGGCCGACTTGATTCGTTTGATCATTCGTGATGAAGCGGTGCACGGTTACTACGTGGGCTACAAATTCCAGCAGGCGCTGGCAGAAGAGACGCCCGAGCGACAGCAGGAAGTCAAAGATTACGCTTACGAGCTGCTGCTGGAGCTTTACGACAACGAAGTTCGCTACACCGAGTCGCTGTATGATGAGGTTGGTTTGTCGGAAGATGTGAAGAAATTCCTTCACTACAACGCCAACAAAGCCCTGATGAACCTGGGCTTTGAGCCGCTATTCCCCAGCAGCGTGACGGACGTTGACCCGACGATCATGGCCGCACTGTCACCCAGCGCGGATGAGAACCACGACTTCTTCTCAGGGTCTGGCTCTTCCTATGTCATTGGTAAAGCGGTCGCCACAGAAGACGACGACTGGGCGTTTTAAGCACTGCTGTCGTTACGTTCTCTACGGGAGCTTATGGCTCCCGTTTTTTATGCGCGCAACTCCCGCCAGACTGTTGGTGGATGTTAATGATAAATATTGTCATTTATTCTATTAGTGTTACGCTATACACTGCACGCGTTAAACGCAAATCGTTCTTATACCTAATGAGTTTTAGCGCGCCGTTCGTGAGGGCGCGTTAAGCAGTGACGGAGACATAACGTGCTGAAAAGGCCTTTCTTTGCCTTGCGTGGGTGCTGGCTTGCCGGAGTGCTGGCCAGCGGTACGCTGATGGCAAGTGATGAGACAATGGATCAAGCGGCCCAAAGTGTCGAGGCCCAGCAAACCCAGTCTGAACTGCAGCAGCAAATTGACAGCGCGGATGAAGCTACGCGTTCCGCCATTGAAGAGTTGCGCCGCCTAGAGCGGGAAACCCGCCAGATAGAAACTACTAACGCAACGCTCAGTAGCCGCCTGGCTAGCGAA
Organism: Halomonas sp. Cn5-12; assembly: GCF_021532545.1. NCBI lineage: Bacteria > Pseudomonadati > Pseudomonadota > Gammaproteobacteria > Oceanospirillales > Halomonadaceae > Halomonas > Halomonas sp. Cn5-12. Next base: position 156,509 of record NZ_JAKGAY010000001.1, on the reverse strand, counting down.
GCCGAGCGCCTGCAGCGATTAAGCCAAGCGCTTGATACGTTAAGCGATACCCGTGATGCGCTGCCCATGATTGAGCAGGACATGGCCGAGCAGCTAGCCCGTTGGATCGAGTCAGATCTACCTTTCTTAACCGATGAACGCCTCGCCCGGGTGGAATCCGCCGGTAATCCCGAGGCAGGCAGCGCTGAACGCATTGCCAGCTTGCTCGAAGCCTGGCGCGCTGAGCTGGCCTATGGCCGTGAAGTGGATAGTTGGCGAGGCCGGTTGGTGATGGAGGGGGCGTCGCCAAGAGAGGTGGAGTACCTGCGCATTGGCCGTATTGGCTTTTACTACCTGACGCCCGATGGTCGCGAAGGTGGCGTATGGGATAAAGAGAGCGGTGAATGGCTGGCGTTAGACGAACCCGCTCGCCGTCAGGTACGCAACGGCCTGCGCATCGTTAATGATCAGCGCACGCCGGAGCTTCTGCAACTACCACTTTCTATTACTGCCAATGACCAAGGGGGCCAGCCATGAGTCTATTCTCTCGCCCAAAAGCATGGCTTTGCCTAACGTTACTGGTTGGCACATTAACGAGCAGCGCTGCCATGGCCCAAAGCGATGAACTTGGGTCGCTAAGGGAGGCCCGAGAGGCTGCCCAAGCGCGTGATCAGGCGCGGCTGCAGTCATTCTTAGAAGATCAAGATGGCCTGGAAGCCGCCTTGGAGGAAGCACGCGCTGCCCATGAGGCGGCTGAAGAAGAGCAGGCAGCCCTTGAAGCGCAGCAGGATGAGCAAAGCGAGCAGGCCCAAGCGCTTGCCCAGCGGCAAGAGGAGCAGGGAGAAGCGTTAACCTCATTGCTAGCAGATCTTGCCCGTCATAGTGAAGAAATTCGCAATGAGCTAGGCGGCGATAGCTGGCTAACGCTAGAGGCAGATGCGCTGCCGCCGCGCCTTAATGATGTCGACGTTCTGGAGCGCTCACAAATTGAGGCCGTGGTAGATAGCCTGGCAACGCTCACTGTGAATACCGGTCGTGCCGAGCGTCTCGAGCTGCCGGTGGCGGATGCAAGCGGCGACATAGCGTCACATAGCGTCGTGCGGCTGGGTGATTTTGCTGCCTTTACCGAGTCTGCGCTGCTTAGAAAGGGGCAAGACGAAGAGAGCAGCCTCGCCGAAGTGCCGCGCACGCCAACAGCAATCAGCGACCTGTTAGCGGCTTACCATCAGGGCGAGAGCCGTGAATTTGCCATTGACCCCACGCAAGGCAGTGTTCTGGAAGCGTTGGCGCAACAGCCCACGCTCTGGGAGCGCTTTCAGCAAGGAGGCTACGTCGGTTACGTCGTTGTCGTGCTCGGTGGTATCGGGCTGCTGGTTGCGTTAGCTCAGTATATTTACCTACTGACGGTGAGTGCGCGTGTGCGCCGCCAGCGCCAAAACTTGGATCAGCCAAGCAAAGATAATCCGCTTGGTCGCGTGTTAGAACGCTTTAAAGAGATGGATAAGCACCAAACGCCAGAAGCGCTCGAAGCGAGGCTAGATGAGGCGGTGCTGGCCGAGTTGCCGAAGATCGAGCGTGGTCAGCCTATCGTTAAATTACTGGCCGCCATTGCACCTCTGCTGGGGCTACTGGGTACCGTGACAGGCATGATCGTGACCTTCCAAGCCATTACGGTATTTGGTACCGGCGACCCGCAGCTAATGGCTGGCGGTATCAGCCAGGCGTTGGTGACCACTGTACTGGGCTTGGTAACCGCTGTGCCGCTGCTGTTTGCCCAAACGGCACTCTCTAGTCGCAGCCGTTTTATTACTCAGGTGATTGAAGGCGAAGCCAGCGCCACGTTGGCCGACCATCTGGAAGCGCAGTTCACTCTTTCTGGGCAAACGGTGAACTAGCATGCCGACCTTGCCCCTTTGGCTAGAGCCAGTAGAGCGGCTGTTAGAGGCGGGCGGCGCTGTGCTAGTCGTGCTTGCGCTGGTGGCGGTGGTGGTGTTCGCCATGGCGATTGAGCGCTGGTGGTACTACCGTATCAGTTGGCGGCGCGCGCGCCATGAACTGGTTCGTCGCTGGGCAGCCCGAAGCGACCACCGCAGTTGGAGTGCGCGTACGCTACGTCATGTATGGAGTGCGGCCTTGGTAGCCAAGCTTCGCCGCCCACTGCCCTGGATCAAACTGCTGGTGGTGCTCTGTCCGCTATTGGGGCTGTTGGGCACCGTCACCGGTATGATCGCCGTTTTTGATAGCCTTTCGATGAGTGATACCCACCAAGCCAGGGCCATGGCCGATGGCGTTGCCCGGGCAACGCTGCCTACCTTAACGGGAATGGCCATTGCGGTAGTGGGTATGCTGTTTATTAGCCGTTTAGAGCACGTTATCCGTCGCGAAGACCAGCGTTTGCATGACCGCTTAGCGCGTGCCTTGGAGGAGAGTGATGCGTAGACGCCGTTCTATAGAGGCTGCCGACGACAGCAATGAGGTGAATTTAACGCCGATGCTGGATGTGGTGTTCATTATGCTGATCTTCTTTATCGTCACGACCAGCTTTATCAAGGAGAGCGGGGTGGAGATTGACCGCCCCGAAGCGTCGGCGGCCACACCCCGCCCCGATGCTCAGGTGCTGATTGCTGTCACGCCGGAAGGAGCGGTATGGGTAGATGGCCAGCCGGTAGATCTACATCGTGTTGGCCAGCAGGTGGCCGGAATGCTCAGCGGTGAAGGGTCGGTGGTTATTCAAGCCGATCGAGAGTCCACCACGGGTGTGCTGATTGAGGTGATGGATCGTCTCCAGCAGGCAGGGGTCGAGCAGGTCGCCGTGGCAGCGAGCCGGAGCGCGCCATGATGCGTCATGCGTTGTCGATGCTAGGCGGTATTGCCCTGGCCGTCGGACTCTTCTGGATGCTGGCGCTGCTGGTGGCACCACCTGAACAGCAAGTCGATGAGCCCATTATGACGATGTCCATGACCATGGTGGAAGCGCCGGAGGTGGCGCCCGAACAGGAGGCACCGCCTCCCGCGCCTGCGCAAGCAGCACCCGCGCCTCCGCCCATGCCGACTCCCGCGCCTGCACCAGTGGCCACCAGTACGATTGCGTTACCCGAGGTAGAGCTGCCTGACGCGCCGGTAGAGCCCGTCGAGTTGGAAAGCGAGCTGCCCGAGCTGACCGAGGCTCAGCCCAAACCCACACCGCGGCCACAGCCAGCTCCTGAACCTGCGCCGGAACCCTCGCCCGAGCCAGCAGAAACGGTAGCGCCACCCGCTGAGCCCGCCGCTGCCCAGCGCGACGCGGCACCGGCCGCAGAGCCTGCCCCCTCCAATGAACCGGTGAGCGTTGGGCAGGTGGCGCCGACGAATCGCGTTAACCCGTCGTATCCACCCCGTGCTCAGCGTCGTGGCATGGAAGGGTTTGTGGAGGTGGAGTTCGTCATTCGGCGTAACGGTAGTGTTGACGGTGGCTCTATTCGGGTGACCAATGCCCAGCCTCGTCGGGTCTTCGAAGACGCTGCCCGCGAAGCGATTGCGCGTTGGCAGTTCGAACCCAGCCAGCAGCTACGTCGCGCCACCCAGCGTATTGAGTTCCAGTTAAGGTAGCGGTGACATGTCTCGTAGAGAAAAATCGCCAAGCAGGCCAGTGAACGATATTAGCCGGGGGAAGGGGATGCAGCGTTGGGTCGCCATCATGTTACTGAGCGCTATGAGCGCTACTGCCGTGGCCAATGAGCCGCTGCCCGGTGACATTATTCAAGACCTGAACGGGTTGCAAAGCCAGTTAGCAAGCCAAGCAAGCGGTTCGGCAGATCCAGAGGTGTTAAGCCGTATTATTAGCCATGCGCGCTCTCAGTCTGAGCGGTTGGCTGGCGGTAACCGGGCCGACCAGTGGGCCAGTGCGCTTTATCACCAGTTAGCGGCAAGCGCCCTTGTGCGCCAGGGGGAAAACCTTGCGGCCGCCGATGAACTGGCCAGCGCTCGCCAACGCCCGAGCGTTCCCGATAGCCAGGTACGCCGCTGGCTGCGCGATGAGGCGTTGCTGCGCCGTGCAGCCGGAGAGCGTGATGAGGCCATTGCTCTGTTCGAACAGTGGTTGTCAGAGTCCTCGGGCAATGAGCGTTACGCAGAAACGGCGTGGCTGTTGGTGCGAATGCTGGCCGAAGAGGAGCGCTGGGAGGCTGCGTTAGAGTGGCTGGTGCCGCTGCTAGAGCAAGGGGATCTCAGCGCTGAACAACAAACGCTCACGAATGTTGTGCTACGTCACACAGGAGAGAATGAGCAGGCGCTAAGTTGGCTGTTGAAGGGCTTAAGCGCCGAGAGCGAAGCCGATGCATGGCGTCAGGCAGCCGGGCTTGCCCAGCAGGCAGGCCAGTTGGGCGTAGCAGCCGCCGTCTGGGAGGCGGCGTGGCAGTTAGGCAAGCTCTCGACCCCAGATGAGCGCCTTACTCTTATCCAGCTTCATCTAGCAGGCGGGACCCCCGCTCGTGCCGCGGAGCATTTAGAGGCAGCGCTTGAGACAGGCGAGCTTCCTAGCAACGAAGAGACGCTGCGCTTGCGAGCGACGGCCTGGCAGCAGGCGAAACATATTGATAATGCCTTGGGCGCTTGGCAAGCGCTCGCTGAAGTAACGCAATCAGCCGATGACTGGCGCCTGCTGGGTCAACTTGCTTATGGGTGGGGGAGAAATGAGCAAGCAGAGGCGGCGCTTACAACCGCTGCTAATCTTGGGGATACCCAAGCGGAAGAGTGGCTGGCCAATTTTCGTTGATAAGAAAAGCCCCTTCGCTAAACAAGGGGCAGGCTGTTTTCTTGTTACTGAATTTTCTTGCTAATTGCTTCACATACTACTGAGTAACAGGGAGCGTTAATGTAAAGTCGCTCCAGGTTGGGGCGTGGTCGGAGGGGCGCTCCATACCGCGTAGCGGGTAATCGATGCCTGCGCCTGTCACGCACTCGGCCAAAGGCTTTGAGACGAGAATGTAGTCGATACGCAGGCCGCGCTTTGGCTCTCGATCAAACCCTTTAGAACGGTAGTCAAACCAACTGAACCACTCGCTGTTATTAGGGTGGCACAGCCGGTAGCTGTCGCTAAGCCCCCACGCTTTAATGCCTTCAAGCCACTCACGCTCAATGGGCTGGAAGCTGGTTTTACCTTCGCGTAGCCAGCGTTTACGGTTGGCTTCGCCAATGCCTATATCCTGGTCTTCCGGTGAGATATTAAAATCACCCATGACCGCCAGCCGTTCTTCAGGAGCATGCCGGGTATTAAGCAGGTGTGCGAGCTGTTGATAAAAGCGTGCTTTGTGCGGAAACTTGGTGGGGTGATCAATACTCTCGCCTTGCGGAAAGTAGCCGTTCCACACAGTGACCGCTTCGCCATCGTCGGCGAGAAGCTTGACGCCAATCATGCGGCGCTGCGCATCCTCTTCATCATCAGGAAAGCCGTAAAACACCGCCTGCGGCTGTTGGCGGCACAGTAACGCAACGCCGTAATGCCCTTTCTGGCCATAATAGAAGACGTGATAGCCCATGGCTTCTACGTCAGCCACGGGGAATTCACTATCCTGCACTTTGGTTTCTTGTAGGCCAATGACATCAGGTTGTTGAGTGTCGATCAGCGCTTGAAGCTGATGTAGCCGTGCTCGAATGCCATTGATATTAAACGATACCAAACGCATTACGAAGGGTCTCCTGATGAGTTGTCGCCCCCTTTGTCAGGGTGAATCGCAATCGGCTGACCGCTTTGTTGGCGCGCTAGTTTACGCACGGCTTGTAGTTTGCGCTGCTGCTGCTTTTTAGCCACAAAGCGGCGTGATGAGGTCACCTGATCAGGGTTCTCATGGCGCCACTTTTTATAATCTTTGCGGCGACCAGTGCGGATAGTCACTTTATCCGCTAATGAACGAGTCTTTTTCTTACGCGTCATGTCGCGCTCCTTGGGTTAATGTATGCCTCATTCTAACAGGCAAGCGTGCTCCTTCGACAGCAGGGCGCGCTCTTATCGCCAACCCCTGGTACAATGCGCACTTCGTGATGCCTAACCTCCACAGCAATGGACAGATACACAGCCTATGAGCGAGTCGGAACAGACCACAGCATCGGCCCAGAACCGCAAGCCTAAACGTCGTCGTCGGAAACCGCGTCGTCGTCAGTCGAACTGGGATCTTCGTCAGTTTCAGGTGCCCGCCGTTGCCGGCAAGTGGCGCTTCCATGACTTTGATCTGCCGCTGCCTCTAATGCGCGCTATTCATGCCCAAGGGTTTGAGTACTGCACGCCCATTCAGGCGGAAGCACTGCGCCACACGCTGTTAGGTGGCGATATTGTCGGTAAAGCGCAAACGGGCACTGGGAAAACCGCCGCGTTTTTAATCTCTGTGATGGCTTACTTCCTTGAAGAGCCCACGCCGGATGGCCAAAAGCCGGGCGCACCCCGTGCGCTGATTATCGCGCCGACCCGTGAGCTGGCGCTGCAAATCGAGAAAGACGCCAAGGCGCTTGCGCGCTTTACTCAGCTTAATGTCACCAGTGTCGTCGGCGGCATGGATTATCAAAAACAGCGCGATAGCCTGAGCAAGAAGATCGATATCCTGGTCGCCACGCCTGGACGCCTGCTGGACTTCCATCAGAAGCGTGATATCGACCTCTCTGAAACCGAAGTGCTGGTGCTCGACGAAGCGGACCGTATGCTCTCCATGGGGTTCATCCCCGACGTGAAGCGCATTGTTCGCTACACGCCGAAAAAAGAGGAGCGCCAAACGTTCCTGTTCTCGGCCACTTTCACCGACGATATTCTCAATCTGGCGAGCCAATGGACGCTTGATCCGGCGCATGTCGAGATCGAAGTGACCGTCGAGAATCAGGCGGATATCGACCAGCGCGTCTATCTTGTCTCCGATGACGATAAGCAGCGGCTGCTGGTGAAGCTACTGGAGCAGGAGAGCTTTGAGCGCGTCATGGTCTTCGGTAACCGCCGTGATTTGGTGCGCAAGCTTGACGATCTGCTGAAAAAAGCGGGTGTCAGCGCGGCTATGCTGTCCGGCGATGTGCCTCAAAACCAGCGTATTAAAACGCTGGAAAGCTTCCGCGAGGGAGAGATTCAGGTGCTGGTCGCCACCGATGTCGCGGGTCGCGGTATCCATATTGAAGACGTCAGCCACGTTATCAACTACACGCTGCCAGAAGACCCTGAAGATTACGTCCACCGTATTGGCCGTACTGGCCGCGCGGGCGCCAAAGGGGTCTCCATCAGCTTTGTTGGTGAAGAAGACGCCTTCTCACTGCCAGAGATTGAGCGCTATATTAACGGTAAGCTGCCCTGCGAACATCCGCCGGAAGGCATGCTGTAACGGGCATGCTGGATAACGCGCTTAAAAACGATATTCAGCAGGCCTACCGTAACGTGGTGGAAAAGCTAGGGCTGACACCACGTTACGGGCAGCGCTTGATGATTGCTGAAATCGCCCGCACCCTAGGTGATATCGAGTGCGACAGCGAGGGAAAGCGCGTTAGCGATAGCCACGTTTGCGTGCTGGAAGCCGGTACCGGCACGGGCAAGACGCTGGCTTATCTCATTGCGGGGCTGCCTATAGCCAAGGCACAAGGCAAACGGCTCATTGTCTCCACGGCCACCGTTGCCCTTCAAGAGCAAGTGTTGAATCAAGACCTGCCGTCGCTGGCTAGCCATAGCGGTGTTGCCTTTCGCTATGCGCTAGCGAAAGGTCGCGGCCGTTACGTCTGCGTGGCGCGGCTGGATCAAGCGCTGGAGGGTAGTGAGCCCAACCCAACGCTTTCGCTGTTCGAGCAATCCCTTCAAGCTGATAGCAGCGACTTCAACGTCCTGGCCACCGATATGGCCGAAGCCTATGGCAAGGGCGACTGGGAGGGCGACCGCGATACCTGGCCGGTATCGATTGAAGATACACACTGGCGGCAGCTGACGGTGGATCATCGCCAGTGCACCGGCCGCCGTTGTGGCCATTTCGGTGCCTGCGCCTTTTTCCGCTCTCGTCGAGAGTTGGAAAATGCGGATGTTATCGTTGCTAACCACGACCTTGTGCTGGCGGATCTTGCCCTTGGGGGTGGTGCGATTCTGCCAGACCCTGCCGACTGCATCTTTATTTTTGATGAAGGTCACCACCTGCCGGATAAGGCGCTGTCCCATTTCGCCCACCGCTTTGCGGTGCACGGCTGTCTGCGCTGGCTAAAAACCCTGAAAAGTAGTTTGACGGATTTGAACCAGGGCCTGGCGGTACAGCCCACCATTGCTCGCTTACTGGCAGGGCTGCCTGAGCTGCTGCATAGCTTGGAGCCTGCGCTGGGTGACGTGTTTAGCATGGGGCATCAGCTGGCAGGGCGTGAAAATGGTCTGGCAGATGAAGAGGCGACCCATCAGCAGCGCTTTGAAAAAGGCCAAGTGCCCGAGGCGCTGCGCGAACAGGCGCAGCAGCTGCTAGTCATGTTTGCCACCCTGTCGAGAAGTCTAGAAAGCATTAGCGATATTCTGCGCGAAAGCCTGGACCCGGATAAACAGACCGGCCTGGACCGTGACCAGGCGGAAACGTGGCTGCCTCTAATAGCGTTGCTCCATGGTCGCGCCCTGGAGGCTCATGCGCTGTGGCAAGCGTTTAGTGAACAGGATGCCGCCAATGCGCCACCCAGCGCACGGTGGATAACGCTCAGTCGTGTGGCGGGCGAACCAGAGATTGAGTTCTCAGCAAGCCCGGTTTCTGCAGCGCACACGCTTGCCAAGCACCTATGGGGGCGCTGCCACGGGGCGGTTGTCACTTCGGCAACGCTCACGGCGCTTGGCCGTTTTGAGCGCCTGCAGGAGCGGGCTGGTTTAGCTAACCGCTACCGTTATCAGGCGCTTCCTAGCCCGTTTGATTACGCCAATGCGGTTCTGCGGGTGCCCGCAGAGGCAACGGACCCTAGTGACCGGGATGCCCATGAGAACGCCATTGTACGCTTTGTGTCGCAGCTAGGTGAGGAGGAGGCGGTACTGGTGCTGTTTTCTTCCCGTGCTCAGCTGCGTGCGGTGGAAAAGGCGCTGCCCGCTGCGACAAAAGAGCGCATTTTGGCGCAAGACGCGTTGCCTAAACGTGAACTCATTGAGCGCCACCGGGCCGCGGTGGATGGCGGTAAGGGTAGCGTGATTTTTGGCTTGGCGAGCTTTGCCGAGGGTATCGATTTGCCGGGGGATTATCTCACCCACGTGGTGATTACTCGGCTGCCGTTTGCGGTGCCGGATGACCCTGTTGGGGCAACGCTTGCCGAATGGATCGAGAGCCAGGGCGGTAACCCGTTTATGCGTATTAGCGTACCGGATGCTTCGATTAAACTGGTGCAGGCGTGTGGTCGTTTAATCCGTAAAGAGAGCGATCGGGGAGTCATTACGCTGCTGGATCGGCGAGTGATTACGCGCCGCTATGGCCAGGCGCTATTAGATGCGTTGCCGCCTTTCAGGCGCGATATACAGGCATAGGTGGTAGGGGGCGTTAGGTTCTGGCAATAAAAAACGCCCGCTAAGCAGCGCTCAGCGGGACGTTTTCGAGAGCGGTGGCTTGTTTACGCGATGCGTTTCGCCAGTACCGATGCTAGTTTCTCGTTCATACGGGTGAACGTTTCCACTGTGGTGTCCCAGTCGATGCAGGCATCGGTGATCGATACGCCGTACTGCAGCTGGCTTAAGTCTGCAGGCACTTTTTGATTGCCCCAGCCAATGTTGGATTCCACCATCAGGCCGATAATCGAGGTATTGCCTTCGAGAATCTGGTTGGTCACGTTTTCCAGTACCAGTGGCTGCAGCGCGGCATCTTTGTTCGAGTTTGCGTGTGAGCAGTCGATCATAATGTTGGCAGAGAGATTAGATTTTTTAAGCTCTTTCTCCGCCAGGGCAACACTCACGCTATCATAGTTGGGCTTACCATTGCCGCCGCGCAGGACCACGTGGCCATAGGCGTTGCCGCGGGTGCGGATAATCGCCACTTGGCCTGCCTGGTTGATACCCAGGAAGTTGTGCGGGTTAGCGACAGATTGCAGTGCGTTAATCGCCACATCCAGACTACCATCGGTGCCGTTTTTAAAGCCAACCGGGCAGGAGAGGCCGGAGGCCATTTCACGGTGAGTCTGTGACTCGGTGGTGCGGGCGCCAATGGCCGACCAGCTAATGCAGTCCTGCAGGTACTGCGGAGAGATGGGATCAAGCGCTTCAGTAGCTAGCGGCAGACCCATTTCGGCTAAATCGACCAGCAGTTTGCGGGCAATGTGCAGGCCTTCGTCAATTTCGAAAGAGTCGTTCAGGTGAGGGTCGTTAATTAACCCTTTCCAGCCCACGGTCGTCCGCGGCTTTTCGAAATAGACACGCATCACGATATAGAGGCTGTCGCTCACTTGATCAGCCAGAGTGCGCAGGCGGCGGGCATAATCAAGCGCTGCTTCAACGTCGTGAATAGAGCAGGGGCCAACGACCACCAGCAAACGCGGATCTTTGCCATCTAGAATGTTTTGGATGGTCTGACGGCCTTCGATAACCGAACGCTCGGCGCTTTCCGTTAAAGGGATAGCGTTTTTCAGTGCTTCTGGGGTGGTAAGAACATCCTGTGCAAGGACGTTAAGGTTACTAACCTGTTGATCTGACATCTTGCTACCTGTGCGTGCGCGATGGGCTAAAAGTGACCACTACTATGGCGCGTCACGGTGGTAAAAATCAATTGTTACGGAACTTTGCATTAAGGAAAAATGTCAGCCTCAGGGTTTTAATAGAGGGGGCAAGCGCTTGATGCGCTGCTAAGAACGCGTAACACTAGACGATATTGGTGTTTAGCAATTCAACGCGTGCAACATAACCAAGTGGGGCAGGTGGAGCTTTGCCTGTTGATTTCCTCCATGATGATTAACTTAAGCCCAAGGGACGCTATGCTGCTTGCTGTGAAGGCCCGGCTTACAGGGCGAAAAAGACACAAAGCTCGGCGTAAAACGTTCGAGCAGAAGGAGCGTGTGAATGGGCACTCGTGAAACAGACCAACAGCTGGTTGAACGTGCTCAGAAAGGCGATACACGCGCTTTTGATCTACTGGTGAAAAAATATCAGCATAAAATCATTGGCTTGATTGGACGCTACGTCCACGACCATGCAGAAGTGCAGGACGTGGCGCAGGAGGCTTTTATCAAGGCTTATCGTGCGCTGGGTAAATTTCGCGCAGAGAGCGCGTTTTACACCTGGATGTATCGCATTGCGATTAACACGGCGAAAAACCACTTGGTATCTCGTGGACGTCGGCCGCCAGGTAGCGATTTAGATATTGTCGACGCTGAAATTCTTGATCAGAGTGGCCGCTTGGCGGACTCAGAGTCGCCAGAAGCATCTATTGCTCGGGATCAACTTGAGACGGCGGTATATGAAGCGATTGAGAAACTGCCAGATGATTTACGCACCGCTATTACGCTGCGTGAGCTGGACGGCTTAGCCTACGAAGATATTGCCCAAGTGATGCAGTGTCCGGTGGGCACCGTTCGCTCACGAATTTTTCGCGCTCGGGAAGCGGTTGATGAGCATATTCGTCCGCTAGTCACTACGGCGCGTAACAGCCGCGATGACTAAGGCGCTGACTAATCAAAGTAGTGCTTTGGTCACAGTCATTTACGTTTTTGCTTTTTTTGTGAACTGTCTGGCAAGTGAGGCGTCATACAAGTTATCTAGCTTTAACGAGTTGAGCCGCCGACAGCTACCGTAATGCTATCTGTCTGCCAGTGATTAGCATTATGCAAACGGTAATTTGTAATAGGGTCTTGGCCTGCGAGGTTTTGCGGTTAAAGCACGCGCTAGCCGTGTTGCCGCTGAGCTTCTTCTAACACAGTGTGAGGGTGTGAAGTATGAGTCAAAGCACACGGGAATCACTTTCAGCATTAATGGACAGTGAGAGTGACGAGCTTGAATTGCGCCGGGTGTTGAAATCACTGCCCGATGATGCCGACGCGGCAGAAACGTGGCGCCGCTATCACTTAGCGCGCAGTATGATGCAGCGTGAGCGTGGGGTGGACGTTAGCGTAGACCTTTCTGCTGGCATTATGGCTCGCCTGAGTGAAGAACCAGCGCCTGTTATGGGTGGCGATAGCGCAGCCTCACCTATACGGGCAGGTGGAATATCGTTTGCTCGTGGTGCCGGTGTCGCTGCTGCGGTGTCGTTGATGGTCATTACGGGCGTTCAATTCTTTAATGGTAACGGCTCTACCGGTGGTGCTCAGCCCGCGAGTAATACAGTGGCTTCGCAGAATAGCGCTGGAGCTCAGGTGCAGCCGGTAAATTTGGCAGCATCACAACCTGCCGCTATGACGGCTTCCGACATGCCTATGTTTGAACCTACACCATTTCGCATTAATGGTCAGTCGGGCAACAGCGGTTTAATGAATATTAGCGAAGCTGGGTTTTCTGCCCCCGTTGCTCCGCAAGGCACGATGGCACAGCAAGCTACGACGATTGATGTTGATCAATTGCGCATGCTTCAGTCCTACCTAGAGCAACATGCGCAGGGTGCTGCAACGGGCGGTGGTGACAGCTGGATGCCGCTGATGCGCTCAGCAGTGACAGAACCACTGGGTCAGCGTTAAGCAAGGCGGATCGCCGGACAACGTGATCGCTGAGTAAGGGGCTGATAGATTGGTATGGTGACTGCCAGATGTGCTTTATGGGGAGGCAGGCTTGCATTAACGTTAAGCCTGTTGAGTGCCAGCCTGCATTCCTCGTTTGTTACTGCTGATACCCCTACAGCGCTCTCCTGTGCCGAGGTTGCTGAACAGCAAACACCAGCAACCACGCAAGCATGGCTTGAGTTAGCACTGGTTGCGGGCCACTGTTATGACTTTCAGGCCCGGGCAGTCGCTATCGATGCCTTGGGTGTACGTACGCTTGCACTTTCCCACCTCATTCGTGATGGTGTTCGCCAGCAGGCCGTACAACATCTTGATGGGCCATCGGTAAGTATTGAGCGACGCTCTATTGCTGGCTATATGGCGCGCTTTACGCCTGAAGTGAACAGTGGCTTAAAAGCCCCTGAAGCTTGGGCGCAACATGTGGCTTCCTATTACGATATTTCCCTTCAAGAAGATGCCCGGGTGGCAGGGCGCGATGCAGTGCAACTGCATTTTTCACCCCGGGATCAGCAGCGCTACTATCATGCATGGTGGGTTGATAAAGAGACCGGGCTGTTACTTAAGCATGTTATAAGTGACCGGCAAGAACGTGTGCTGGAAACCTTTCAAATTACCCAGCTTCACTCTCCTAAACTTTATGATGGCGGCGTCGCCGATGACGTGGGCGCCGAACAAGTCGATCACTCTTGGCACGCAGAGTGGTTGCCAGAGGGGTTTGTTGCTCAGCCGCAAGATCCAGGGCAGCCGGTCAGCAACCAGCGGGTATATAGCGATGGGTTGGCCGCAGTCAGCCTTTTCGTTAACCCTATTGAGCAGAGCGTGTTGAAAGAAGGCGTTCACCAGCTAGGTGTTTCAACAGCAGCAGTGGCGCTGGTGTCCGGGGGTGATCAACGCTGGCAACTGATAGCCATTGGGGAACTTCCTTCGGATATGCTGCAGCGTATTGTGCAATCTGTTCGTATTGAGCCATAGCCATGTCTACCCCTTATGCCGCCTGCGCATCGCTTTTAAGAACGGGTATCGTCGTTGGCTATACGGGTGATGGATTGACCGTTGATGTGTCGCTTAACGCTGCCTGCCAGCAGTGTGCTGAAGGGCGTGGTTGTGGTATGGGGCTGTTAGCGCGGCGCCAACAGCAGCATATCACTGTGTATCCTAAGGCGCGCGTCGCTAGCGGTGCGTCTGCTTACCCTCTTGGTAGCCAAGTTACCATTGCACTACCTAAACACGATATCAGCTATTTGGCGCTTCTGGTTTACGCGTTGCCACTATTGGCGGCGTTGTTAGTCTCTGGAGGCGCCTCGCTGCTAGGCACTAATGAATGGTTAAGCGCAGCGCTTTTCTTTAGCGCCTTGATATGCGGTGTTATTGTCCTTAAATATCTAATGCATGGGCGGATGGAACGCTTCCGGCCGCGCTTGGTCAGTTAGTTGTTCCGTAGCTCACTAAGAGTTGCACTCCCTTCGTTTCGTATCTGCTTTACTAGGAGCTGTTGCATGAAGCGCTTGGTTCTTCCCTCGACACTATGGCTATGCTTAGTCGCGATGTTTTTTATAGGCCAGAACGCCTATGCGCAAACGCTGCCCGATTTCACTGAGTTGGTAGAAGACGCTGCACCAGGCGTCGTCAATATTTCCACCAGTCGAACGGTGCAGCGCAGCCCAGCCCTCCAAGGGTTTGGCAATCAGGAAATTCCCGAAATTTTCCGCCACTTCTTTGGCGATAGCTTTCCAACACCTCCCGGTGGTGGAGGCGGTAGCCGTAGCCAAGAGCGACAGTCGCTTGGTTCTGGGTTCATCATCAGTGCCGATGGTTATGTGATGACCAACGCACACGTAGTGCAGGACGCCGATGAAATTCTGGTGCGTCTCAACGACCGCCGTGAACTACCCGCTGAATTGATTGGTAGTGATGCACAAACCGACGTGGCACTGCTGAAAATCGATGCCAACAACCTGCCAGTGCTCAATTTGGGCGATTCCGACGAGCTGAAAGTGGGGGCTTGGGTCGCGGCCATTGGTTCTCCCTTTGGCTTCGATCACTCGGTGACGGCAGGTATCGTCAGTGCAATCAACCGCACGCTACCTCGTGATGCTTATGTACCGTTCATCCAAACCGACGTGGCCATCAACCCGGGTAACTCCGGCGGCCCGCTGTTTAATCTGGAAGGCGAAGTCATCGGTATCAATTCGCAAATCTTTACCCGCAGCGGTGGCTTTATGGGCCTCTCGTTTGCCATCCCAATCAACGTGGCGATGGACGTGGCAGATCAGCTCCGTGAAGATGGCCGTGTAAATCGTGGGTGGTTGGGCGTGATGATCCAGCCGGTGTCGCAGGATCTAGCCGAGTCTTTCGGTATGAGCGAAGCGGTTGGTGCTCTGGTTGCCGATTTAGATCCCGAAGGCCCTGCGGCTCAGGGTGGCTTGCAAGCCGGTGACGTCATCATCGAAGTCAACGGTGAAGAAGTGGATCGCTCCAGCACCTTGCCGCGGCTGATCGGTCGCGTTGCACCCGGTAACGATGTCGAATTGACGCTGATGCGAGATGGCGAGCAGGTGTCGGAAACCGTTGAGCTGGGTAGCTGGCCAGATATGGCGTCATCTGCCTCAGCATCGGGCAGCGATAACCAAGTGCGGTTAGGCGTCGCCGTTGCCGAAGTCGATCAAGCAACGCGTGAGCGTTTGGGGATCAGTGGCGGCGTCGAAGTACGCCAGGTCGAACCGGATAGCGTTGCGGCGCAGGCAGGGCTGCGTGCTGGCGACATTTTGGTGAGTATTGACCACCGCAGTGTCTCTTCGGCGGACGAGCTGATGCAAATCGTCGAAGCGCTACCGAACGACCGAGCGATTCCCGTGCGTCTCTATCGCGACGGCCGCTCGCTGTTCGTTGCACTTCGCCTCGAATGACCTTTTCACGTTTGACCAAAAGTCCGGCGCATTGCCGGACTTTTTTGCCTGTGGCTTTTGTTGACCTATTATCACATGAACTTTGGCAAGTCGGCCGGGGGCATTTTGCTCGGGTACGGCTCAGTGAGGAGACTCATAGGGAGCGTGGCGTCCGCGATGGCGCTTGATCATTTGGGTGGCAAGGCCATATCGCGGGCCAGCCAGAAAGGCCAATAGCAGACAGGCGCCAGTCATGACGGCCATCATGCCACCGATGGACACGTTGAGGTGAACCGCTAAGTAAAAGCCCGAGATGCTAGAGAAAATGGAGACCAGAGCTCCGATCATGAACATCATCCATAGCCGATCCGTCAGCAGATAAGCTACCGATGCCGGAACGATGGCAAAGGCAATAAATAGGACGGCGCCTACTGCATCAAATGCTGCCACGGCAGTTGCACTGGTCAGCATCAGCAGGGCGTAAAAGAGTACCGACGGCATGAAGCCAAACGCCTTGGCTAGGGCTGGGTCGAAAGTGGAAAGCTTTAGTTCTTTGTAAAATACAAAAATAAAGCCATAGTTCAGTGTGGTCATAATGCTCATCGTCACCAATGCCTGCGGGACATTCCATCCGCCAATGCTGACGGTGTCCAGCCACACAAAGCCGATTTCACCCAATAAAATGGTGTGTGTGTCGATATGGACGTCGTGGGCATAGATATTGAGCAGCAGCACTCCAATCGAGAAGAGCGCCGGGAATACCAGTCCGATGGCCGCGTCCTGTTTCACCCGCTTGGTACTGGCCAGCGCTTCGGTCAGTACCACGGTCAGTAAACCCGTTATAGCGGCGCCAAAGAGCTGCAGCGAGCCGCTCTGCTGTTGAGTGAGCATCCATACGATGACGATACCGAAGACGATGGAGTGGCTGATGGCATCTGATAGCATGCTGTTTCCGCGTAGGACCAAGAAGGTGCCCACTGCGGAGGATGCGATGCCCACCATGGCTCCCACCAGCATGATCTGAATATCCGAATTGTTGAGCAAATTCTCTATCATTATTGGGTTGCCTCGAACATGGCGGCTATCTGTTGGGCTTCTGCGTAACCTTGCGCCGTCAGTTGCCAGTGTGAGTCGTATCCGGCGGGTGGGTTGCGTTGCTTGAGCAGATAACCATCGCGTTGCATTCGTAATAAGGCGAAGCGCGTGCTGAGCGCGCCCCCATAGCGCGGTAACGTGGCGGGATACTTGTACAATGCGTAAAGAAGCTGCTGTTTGCGAAGCGTATGCTTCTCTCGGTAATGTCGCGTAATGCTCCACAGCAAGCCGCGTCCTGGCGCCAAGGCCAGTGAGATCAACACAATGACGGTAGCCGTCAGCACGATGAGCGGACCGGTTGCCAGCCCCCGTGAAAACGTGCTGATGGTGGCACCCGATACACCGCTAATCACGCCGACACCCGCCGCCAGCATTAGCATGCTCCCTAGGTCGCGGCTCCACTGTCGAGCGGCAGCGGCAGGGGCGACAATCATGGCCGCCATTAACACTACGCCCACCATTTGCAGGCCCACGACGACTGCCAGCGTCACCATGATGGTTAGCACAGCCTCGACCATGGCTGCAGGCATTCCCAGGGTGCGCGCATACTCGGCATCGAAGGTCACTAGTTTTGCCTGTTTCCAGAAGGCCGCAAGCAGTAGCAGAGTCATCAGGGTAATACTGGCCATTACCCATAAATCGGAGCGCAGCGTAGCAGCAGCTTGACCAAACAGGAAGGCTTCCAAACCGCCTTGTGAGGCGTTGCCGCTGCCTTGAATGAAGGTAAGCAGCACAATCCCAATGGCGAAGAAGATGCTGAGGCAAATGCCGAGGGCGGCATCGGTTTTTAGGCGGCTCATGCGCGTCAGTGCCAGCATGAAGAGCGCTGCCAATGTGCCGGTGATCAAGGCCCCTGTCATGATGCCGCCGATGTTGCGGCTTCCCGTAATGATGAAACTTAGGCAGACCCCCGGAAGCGCGGCATGGGAGATTGCATCTCCTAATAGGCTTTGACGGCGTAGAACGGCAAAGCAGCCTAAAGGTCCGCTAATCAGCCCAATTAGAGAAGCCCCGATGACGACATTTTGGAAAGTGTAGTCAAAGAGAATATCGAACCATGTCATCGGCTAGGTTACCTTCGACGCTTGAAACATAAGGGCATCACTATCGCTGAGCATGGCAATTTGGCCACCGTAGGCTTCACGTAGATGTTCTATGTTGAAAACCTTGTCGACCTCTCCGCTGGCAATCACTCGAGCATTGAGCATCAAGAGCCAATCGAAGTAGTGGCGCACCGTCTGCAGATCGTGATGGACGACGATGACGGTTTTACCGTTATCGCGTAGGCGTCTGAGGATGTCAACGATAGCGCGCTCAGTGGTGGCATCGACACCGGCCATTGGCTCATCTAGAAAGTAAACGTCGGCCTGTTGGACCAAAGCGCGTGCAAGAAACACGCGCTGCTGTTGGCCGCCTGAGAGCTGGCTGATTTGGCGATCGGTAAAGGCCTCCATGCCCACCATTTCCAGCGCTTCCAACGCCTCTCGGCGCTCTTTGCTCCCCGGCCGCTTGAACCATCCCAAGCGGCCATAAAGCCCCATGATGACCACGTCCAGGGCTGTGGTGGGAAAATCCCAGTCAACGCTGGAGCGCTGTGGCACGTAGCCAACACGCTTGCGCTGAGCGGCGTAGGGGTGACCATGGATCTGAACGTCGCCCGAAAGACTGGGCACTAACCCAAGAAGGCTCTTGATCAGAGTGCTCTTGCCAGCGCCGTTGGGTCCCACGATGCCTGCCATGACCCCTGTGGGGATGTCCAGGTGGATATCCCAGAGAACGGGCTGGTTATGGTAGCTGACCGTTAAATTTCGAATACTGAGCGCTGCATCTGAACGGCTGTGTATATACATCAGAAGAATACCTCGTCGGTGAGCTTACGGCGAAACGTCCCAAGTGGCCGCCCAGTCTGCAAGCTCTTCGGGTAGTGGTGCCATGGAGCCGCCCAGTGCTCCCACGATATGCTGAGTGTTGCTATAAATCATGCCGATATAAGTACCGTTGACGGTACCCGCATTGCCCATGGCGTCAGAGAACAGTTCGCCGCCAATCGCGACGCGATGCCCCTGCTGTTCCGCGGCATCGATCACCGCCTGTACCGTGCGAGGGTTGATAGTACTTTCGATGAAAACGGCCGGTACCCCACGCTCAACGACGACGCTGGTCATGGCGCGTATATCGGCAATGCCCGTTTCGCTCTCGGTGCTGATTCCCTGTACGCCTTCTACTTCTATATCATAGGCGCGCCCGAAATAGCTGAATGCGTCGTGGGCGGTCACCAGAATACGTTGCTCTTCGGGAATGCTAGCAATACTCTCTTTCACCCAATCATGAAGTGCCAGTAGCTGCGCCTGATAGCGTTCGGTGTTGCGCTCGAAGGTGTCCGCACACGTTGGACGTGCCTCGCTGAAGGTGTCGCGCAGGGTGGGCAAAGTGTGCGCCCAGAGGGAGACATCCATCCATAGGTGCGGGTCGATGCCGTACACGTCTTGGGTGGTAATGAGGTCGTCAGGAGTGATTGATGCAGGTGCCACCGCAAGTGTTGGAATCCGTTCGGATAGATTCTCTAGCACGTTGCCCAGCTGGCCCTCGAGTGAGTATCCAGAGTAGAGAATATATTGAGCATTGCGCAACATGGCAACATCGCTGGCGCTGGCTTGATAAAGGTGGGGATCAACGCCGGGGCCCATCATAGTGTTCACTGCCACGCATTCGCCGCCGACCTCTTCAGCAACATCGGCGATCATACCGATGGTGGCCACGACGTTCAAAGGCGCGTCTTGGGGCGAGGCAAATACCGAAAACGGAAACGTGGTTAATAGGGCAAGCGCGTACTTAGTGTGCATGATCTAACTCCTCGTGAGGAAACTGTCCATGGGTGCGACGTATCGATGATTTTGCGGTTTTGCCGAGTGCAAAAAGTATAGCATTGGCTAAGTTTCTTGCTCGTATAGTTAAATGTCAAGAAACATGAGGTGCAGTGGATTACTTTTGTTATTGCTTTGCTTGCGGTTAAGTAACGAGCCATGGAGCTGCGTTTAACACAGAAGGTGTCACTGGATGATATCCGTCGTGCCTATTGGCATGTCTAAGGTTTTCCTGACATAGCACCGAGACTCGGCTAGCGGTACAATGTCCTCAAATTTCCCCTGCGCTTACCACGTCAATCACGCTTTTTATCCTTGGTAACGTACACATCCCGGATTACGTCGGCAAATGACTCAAGAAAAATCTCGCAATATCAAAAGCATAAGAAACTTCTCCATTATCGCGCATATTGATCACGGTAAATCCACGCTGTCAGATCGCCTCATACAGACATGCGGTGGGTTGACCGAGCGTGAGTTAAAGGAGCAAGTCCTTGATTCCATGGATATCGAGCGTGAACGGGGCATCACCATCAAAGCTCAGTCCGTCACGCTGGACTACACCGCTGCCGATGGCCAGGTGTACCAGCTCAACTTCATCGATACCCCTGGGCACGTCGACTTCTCCTACGAAGTGTCGCGTTCGCTCTATGCCTGCGAAGGGGCCCTGTTGGTCGTCGACGCGGCGCAGGGGGTGGAAGCGCAGTCGGTAGCTAACTGCTACACCGCCATCGAGCAGGGGCTGGAAGTACTACCCGTACTCAACAAGATCGATCTGCCGCAGGCCGACCCGGATCGCGTCGCCCAAGAGGTAGAGGAAATCATTGGCCTGGACGCCACTGACGCGTGCCAAGTGTCTGCAAAAAGCGGTATTGGCATCAACGAGCTGCTCGAACGGCTGGTGCGAGACATTCCGCCGCCTAAAGGTGATCCCGAAGCGCCCCTGCAAGCGCTGATCATCGACTCTTGGTTCGATAACTATCTGGGCGTCGTCTCGCTGGTGCGCTTATTCGACGGCACGCTGCGCAAAGGCGATAAGATCCGTATCAAGTCGACCGGACGCGACTGGAACGCCACCGAGGTAGGCATCTTCACACCGCTGCGCAAAGAGACCAACATTCTGCGCGCCGGTGAGGTCGGCTTCATCGTGGCCGGTATCAAAGAGATTCACGGCGCTCCGGTGGGGGATACCATTACCCATACCAAGACACCAGACGTACCACGTTTGCCGGGCTTTCAAAAAGTGAAGCCGCAGGTCTACGCCGGTATGTTCCCGGTCAGCGCGGACGATTACGAAGATTTCCGCGATGCCCTGGAAAAGCTGGCCCTCAATGATGCCTCCCTCGAGTACGAGCCGGAGAACTCCGATGCGCTGGGCTTTGGTTTCCGCGTCGGCTTCCTCGGCACGCTGCACATGGAGATCATCCAAGAGCGCCTGGAGCGTGAGTACGATCTGGATCTGCTGACCACCGCGCCAACGGTTGTCTATGAGCTCGCCATGAAGAACGGCGACATCCAGTACGTCTCCAACCCCTCCAAGCTGCCTGATATGGCCGATGTAGAGCAGATGCGCGAGCCCATCGTGCGTGCCAGCATTCTGGTGCCTCAGGAGTTTGTAGGTAACGTCATCGCCGAGTGCGAGCAGCGTCGTGGCACCCAGTTGGACATGCAGTTTTTAGGTAACCAGATTCAGCTGACCTATGAGCTGCCCATGTCGGAAGTGGTCATGGACTTCTTTGACCGTTTAAAATCCATCTCTCGCGGTTATGCCTCGCTAGAGTACAACTTCGAGCGCTTTGAAGCGGCGAAACTGGTGCGTCTAGATGTATTGATTAACGGCGATAAAGTCGACGCCCTGGCGGTCATTATCCACCGCGACCATGCTCACTCCCGCGGCCGTTTGCTGGTGGAAAAGATGAAAGAGCTGATTCCGCGTCAGATGTTTGACGTAGCGATTCAGGCAGCGATTGGTGGTCAGGTGGTTGCTCGTTCTACGGTGAAGGCTCTACGTAAAAACGTCACGGCTAAGTGTTACGGCGGCGACGTCAGCCGTAAGAAAAAGCTGCTAGAGAAACAGAAAGCCGGTAAGAAACGGATGAAACAGGTGGGGCGTGTTGAAATTCCCCAAGATGCCTTCCTTGCTGTGCTCAAGGTAAACGACTAGGGATACGAACCCCACATGGATTTTTCACTATTACTGGTACTCGCCGTTGCACTCTCTGGAGCCATTTATCTGCTGGATGTGCTGGTGCTTCGGCCAAAGCGCCGTGAGCGTGTGGCCAAAGCTGAAACGGCCACCATGGAAGGCCTGGATGCGCCAACTCGGGAAAAGCTCCTAAAAGAACCGTGGCCAGTCGATTACGCACGTTCGTTTTTTCCGGTGCTACTCGTCGTGTTGGTGGTGCGTAGCTTTATCGTAGAGCCGTTTCAGATTCCCTCTGGTTCCATGAAGCCTACCCTGGAAATCGGTGACTTTATTCTAGTGAATAAATTTGCCTATGGGCTTCGGCTGCCTGTTGTCCATAACCGCTTTTTGGAGGTAGACGACCCTGAGCGGGGCGATGTGATGGTGTTCCGCTTCCCCGAAGAACCATCGGTGAACTTTATTAAGCGCGTGGTGGGCCTGCCCGGCGACCGTATTCGCTATGAAGGCAAGCAGCTCTATATCAACGGCGAGCCGGTTACCAAAGTACTGATTGAAGAGGGCCCGGAGCTCTCTCCCCAACAGCTACTGCTGGAAGAGCAGTTAGGCGAAGTCAGCCACTTTATTTATAACAACCCCCGTGACCCAGGCCCGCAAATGAGCGAAGTCGTCGTGCCTGAAGGCCACTACTTCACCATGGGGGATAACCGCGACCATTCCAATGACAGCCGCTACTGGGGCTTTGTGCCCGAAGATAACATTGTGGGCCGCGCGTTTGCTGTTTGGATGCACTGGGATGGCGGCCTGCCCAGCTTCACCAGCGTACGGCGTATTGAATGAAGCAGCATAATTTACAAACCGTTAGTGTGGTTATCTTAGTTAACGTCAATGACGTAGGAGCACTGTGAGTAATTCCTTAACCGCTTTTTGCCGACGAATCGGCCATACCTTTGGCGACCCAACGCTTTTGGAACTGGCCATGACCCATCGCAGCTACGGTGGTCGTAACAATGAGCGCCTGGAATTTCTAGGTGACTCTATCGTCAATTTCGTGATTGCCGAAGCGTTGTTTCAGCGCTTTCCCCAGGCGCGGGAAGGGCAGCTTTCCCGCCTGCGTGCCCGCTTGGTAAAAGGCCAAACCCTCGCCGAACTGGCGCGGGAAATGGCGTTCGGTGAGTGTTTACGTTTAGGCTCCGGTGAGATGAAGAGTGGCGGCCACCGCCGTGAGTCAATTCTCGCAGACGCCGTGGAAGCCGTGATAGGCGCGATTTACCTGGATGCCGGTATGGATGCGGTACGCGAGCGCGTGCTGGCGTGGTATGCCGAGCGTCTAGAAAATATTTCGCTGCAAGATACCCAAAAAGACCCCAAAACACGCTTACAAGAGTTTTTGCAGTCGCGCCAAGCGGCGCTGCCGCGCTATGAAGTGGTCTCTGTAAAGGGAGAGGCGCATGCCCAGACCTTTACCGTGGAGTGCTACATCGAGCTACTAAGCGAGCATACCACTGGTAAAGGCCCCAGCCGCCGCCACGCTGAACAGCAGGCTGCGGAAGAAGCACTGTCCTATCTCGAACACCCCCCTGGAGACAAATCATGAGCCAAACCTGCGGATTCGTGGCCATCGTTGGCCGTCCCAACGTAGGCAAATCAACCCTCATGAACCGGATTCTGGGGCAGAAAATTTCGATTACCTCGCGGCGGCCACAAACCACCCGCCACCAAGTGATGGGCATTAAAACCGTTGAAGAGACGCAGTTTATCTACGTCGACACGCCGGGCATGCACATCATGTCCAAAGATCGCAACAAGGCCATCAACCGCTTCATGAACCAGGCGGCGACCCAGGCGCTTCGCGATGTGGACTGCGTGGTGTTCATCATCGACCGCACTCGCTGGACTGACGAAGACCAGGCCGTGTTAAAGCGTTTAGAGCATGTGAAAGCGCCGGTAATTCTAGCGGTCAATAAGGTCGATCGTCTCCAGGATAAAGCCGACCTGCTGCCTTGGCTGGCCGAGGTAGGCGCACGCCGTGAGTTTGCTGCCGTTGTGCCCATCTCCGCCAAGCACGGCACTCAGGTAGAGACCTTGGAAGAGGAAGTCGCCAAGCACTTGCCGGAGAGCATCCACTTCTTCCCAGAAGATCAAATCACCGACAAGAGCCTGCGCTTTATGGCGGCCGAACTGGTGCGTGAGAAAGTCATGCGCCAGCTAGGTGACGAACTGCCTTACCAGATGACGGTCGAGATCGAAGAGTTCCGCGAGACCGAGCGCGTCACGCACATCAGCGCGCTAATTTTGGTGGAGCGCCAAGGACAGAAAGTGATTTTGATCGGCGAGAACGGCGACCGGATCAAGAGTATTGGCCGTGAAGCGCGCCTGGATATGGAGCGTGCGCTGGGTACTAAGGTCATGCTGAATCTCTGGGTGAAGGTGAAGCGCGGCTGGTCGGATGACGAGCGGGCACTGAAGAGCCTGGGTTACGATCTCGATTGAGCACCGCCATGACCGCCGAGCCTGCGTTTCTGCTGCACCGCCGGGCATATCGTGAAACCAGCGCGCTGGTCGACTTATTAACGCTCAACCATGGCCGCATCCGGGCGGTTGCCCACGGCGGCCAGCGGCCCGGTTCTAAATCTCGCCAGCGGTTGCAGCCGTTCACCCCGCTATTTGTGTCATGGCGGGGAGAGCGAGAGTTAAAACGGTTAACGTTGATGGAATCGCGAGGTCACACCGCGCTGCTAGCAGGCGAAGGCCTGCTGTGTGGTCTCTACGCCAATGAAATTGCTACTCGCTTACTCCCGCTTGAACTGGCCGCCACCGATGTCTTTGCTTTTTATAGTGCTTTGCTAGATGCGCTGCCGGTACCTGCGGAGCGGGGCTTGGCGCTTAGACGCTATGAGTGGGCGCTATTGGAGGTGCTTGAGGCCACGCCGCGTTTTTGTACCCTTGAAGGCGGAGCGCTGGACCCGCACCAACGCTATCGCTTTGATGCTGACAGCCGTGCTTTTGTGGCAGCGGAACAGGGTATTGAAGGTCGCACCTTACGCTACATAGAGCAAGGCGACTGGCAGCCTACGGGCTTAGCGAGCGCTCTGAAAGCGGTCATGCGGGCAGCGTTGGCCCCCCATCTTGGCCCAACGGCATTACGTTCTCGCGAGCTGATGCTAGATTTAGCCCGCCGCCGTCATCGTTAGTGAACCACCGTTACTATTGATCGCGATAACGACCTATCGCTGCTTATTGATTGGAGACCCGCTATGCATCCCCCACGGATATTACTCGGCGTTAACATCGACCATATTGCCACGCTGCGTCAGGCCCGTGGCACTCGTTACCCTGATCCGGTTCAGGCAGCGCTGTTGGCGGAAGAAGCTGGAGCCGATGGGATTACCGTCCACCTACGCGAAGACCGCCGCCATATTCAGCCTCGTGACGTGCGCCTGCTGGCGGAGGTGCTCAATACGCGCATGAATCTTGAAATGGCGGTCACCGAAGAGATGCTGGCGCTGGCAGAAGAAGTGCGCCCGGCCCATGTGTGCTTGGTGCCCGAGAAGCGCGAAGAGCTGACCACCGAGGGCGGGTTGGATATCGTCGGCGGTTTTGATCATATCGCCAGTGCTTGCCAGCGTCTCGCTGCGATTGGCTGCGATGTATCGCTGTTTATCGACCCGGATGAAGCACAAATTGATGCGGCCAAGCGCGCAGGCGCACCTACCATCGAGTTACACACCGGAGCCTATGCAGAGGCAAAACCGGGGAGTGCCGAGGCCAACGCCGAGTATGACCGCCTCAGCGCGGCGGCGGTACACGCCGTATCTCTGGGCTTGGTGGTCAATGCTGGTCACGGGTTGCACTACCACAATGTGGAAGCCATTGCGGCGCTACCCGGTGTTAATGAACTGAACATTGGCCACGCGATCATTGCCCGTGCGCTGTTTGTCGGCTTGAAAGAAGCCGTGCAAGAGATGAAACGACTAATCATTGCCGGGCAAGAAGCGGGCTTAATGGCTGCGCTTGATGCCCACGAGCACGAACATGACCACGATCACGGCGACAGCCACCACTGCTGCGGCCATTAACATGATTGTGGGAATTGGCTCGGACATTGCCCGAGTTGAGCGTTTTCGCCAGGCCGTGACGCGTCACGGCCCGCGCTTTGCTCAGCGTATCTTAGGGCCCGACGAACAGGCGGTGTGGCAGGAGAAGGGACAAGCAGTCGCCTATCTTGCCAAGCGCTTTGCGGCGAAAGAGGCTTTTGTGAAAGCCCTGGGCCTTGGGCTTCGCCAGGGGATGCAGTGGGGCGATATTCAGGTAATCAATGATGCCCTGGGGAAGCCCAGCCTTAAACTGAGCGGTGAAGCGCAGCGGCGGTTCACCGCCAGCGGGGCGACCGCCGCGCATATTACGCTGAGTGATGAAGCCGACTACGCCGTCGCCTTTGTGGTGTTAGAGAACTAACCAGCTGCCCCCGATGGGGCAGTTAGTTCACCAGCGAAGCGCGCTCTTGGCTAAGGCGCGTCATGGCGACGTATAGCTCGTCAAGCAGTGCCTCTACATGGCGTAGGCCACTGGTGCGCAGGCGCGTTTCTAGGGTTTCCACCAACAGGGCTAGTTCTGGTGCGCCGCAGTAGCGGCTGGCTCCGTTTAGTCCATGCACCCAGTCCAGTAGCGCCGTTAGATCGCTTGCCTGAAAGGCGTCGCGTATCTGCTGCTCGCTCTCCGGCAGGCTGTCAATGAGCCGTACCAGTTGCTGCTTGGCTAAGGTCTCCCTGCCTCCTGCCAAGCGTGCACCTAGCATCAAATCGACCGCTGGCAGCGAGCTAGGGGGAGCGGTGGGAACCTGTGACTGACGAGTGGAAGCTGCTTCAGTAGGGGCTGCTTTTCGTGGTGCAATTCCTAAAAAGCGCTGCAACAGTTGTTGTAGCTGGGCATCGTCGATGGGTTTGATCAGCACATCATCCAGCCCTTCGGCCAGCCACTGCTGCCGTTCAGTGCTCAGTACATGGGCCGTCACGGCAATAATAGGGCAGCGCGCCCAGCTATTATTGATACGCCGCAGCGCTTGTGTGGCCTGTATGCCGTCCATCCCCGGCATGCGGATATCCATCAATACCATATCGGCAATTTGGTGGCGCGCAAACTCCAGTGCTTCTTGGCCGCTTTCTGCTAGCACAATGTGTAGCGTATCGCTCTCCAGCATCGCTTTTAACAGTTCACGGTTTGACGAGTTATCGTCGACAATCAAAATTGTTAGGCGAGGGGCAAGCGGCGGTTTGCTGACTGCTTCACTGGCAAGGGGGAGTGGTTGCAGTTGCAGCAACTGACGCAGGGTGGTCACAAGCTGCGTCCGAGTAAACGGTTTGCACAGCATTTCGCCGCCGTAGGGAAATTCCCACGTGGGTAGGTCAAAGCTAGTAGTATTCGCCAGAATAATGACCGGGCAGGGAGTTTGCGCAATCACGGACTGCCAGTACGCTTTGCGATCACCTTCAAAGTCACTCTGCGCCAGACATAGCATCAGCAGCGATTCATTGCCGGCATTAATAAACGAGACTGGGCGCGCGCCCCAGCGTACTAGTAAATGCTCTAGCACATGGCGAGTGGGTGGGTGCGTTTCGTGAAGGCGAATAGTGGGGTTATCTAGCGTCAGCTCCGGCGGGCGCTCAGCCGCCTGGTGTGCCAGAAGAGGCAGGGTAAATGAGAAAGTCGACCCCTTACCCAGTTCGCTTTCTACCGTAATCTCCCCACCCATCCGCTGAATAAGCTGGCGGCAAATGGTCAGCCCTAAACCGCTGCCGCCGAACTGGCGAGAGTGACTCGGTTCGGCTTGTGAGAACGCGCTAAAGAGCTGCTGCTGGTGCTCATCGCTTAAACCAATGCCGGTATCGCTCACGCTAATATGCAGTATGACATGCTGACCCTCTTGGCTATCCAGCATAACGCGAATGATGATCTCGCCTTCGTTGGTAAATTTTAGTGCGTTGCCTAGCAGATTGTTCAACACTTGATGAATGCGTAACGGGTCGCCGCATAAGGGAGTCGGCACATCGTCATATACCATGGCGACCAAGTGCAGCTGCTTGCGCTGTGCTTCAGGGGCGTGCAAGCCAATAATTTCGTCAACCAGGGCAACAATATCGACATCGACCTCTTCCAGAGTCAGCCGGTCGGCTTCCAGTTTGGAGAAGTCCAAGACATCATTCACCAGCATCAGTAGGTTATCGCAGGCGCGGCGAACGTGCTCCAGCCACTCTTCTTGCCGGGTGTCGAGGGATGAACGGCCCAGCAAGCGGCAAAAACCAATAATGCCGTTGAGCGGTGTGCGGATCTCGTGGCTCATATTGGCCAGAAATTCGGATTTAACAGCATTGGCGCGCAGCGCGCTGCGGTGAGCAAGGTCTAGCTTGATATTCTGCTCTTCGATGGTTTCCATCGACTCCTGCAGCTCACTGGTGGCCTGCTCAATCTGGCTCTGCATATCCCGCTGGGCCTGCTGGAAATGTTCGGCTAAACGGTTGATATGATCGGCCAGCTGCTTTAGCTCGGTGGGCTTGGCCGATGATATTAGCAAGCTGTAGTCGCCACGCGACAGGCGATAAAGTGCCTGGTTAGCCTCTTCGATTGGACGGGTAGCATAGCGGCTAATGGCAAATGCGATTAAAAATAGCAGTAACCCCAGCAACATACCGCCAAGGCTCAGGCTTGCAATAAGCTTATAGCGCTCAAGCGTTAGGGTGCGGGTATCCATCTCAGCCTCTAACCACCCGTTCGTCATGCGCAGGGTGTCGCTGCTGCCCAGCGGCACCCGCAGCCGCCAGGCGTCCTCTTCCATGGTGATGGCCGTTGCCATTGGCGCATCCAGTCTAGGCGGTGGCATAGAGCTACCTAGCACCAGCAGACGGTTGCCCTGTTCATCAAACAGCGTCACGGCTCGCAGCCCGCGATGCTCCAACAGCTGCCTAGCGAGCTTTTCAAGGCGCTGTAAATCCCCGTCGGCCATGGCATCGCCTAAGCTGGGAGCCATCAACTCACCAGCGCTGATTAAGCGCTCTTTAAGCTCGTCGCGTCCTCCCAGGTCGCTCTGGATAACAAGCAATATTGCCATAACGGCGTAGACCAACAGTGGGAAACCAAGCAGAGCAAACAGCAGGCGCGTGTTTAATGACATGAAAGAAGCTCGTTGAATCTAGTAGGTTGCCTGTCCAGTCACAGGCAGCACCGATATAATGCAGCATAACGGTTACGATAAGGAATGTTCGATGAATTATCCCACGCTTGAAGATGTGGTCGGCAATACGCCCTTGGTTCGCTTGAAGCGAATTACCGCTGGGAAGAACAATACGCTGCTTGCCAAACTCGAAGGCAATAACCCCGCGGGCTCGGTGAAAGATCGTCCCGCGCTCTCTATGCTGAGTGAAGCGGAAGCTCGTGGGGAAATTTCCCCAGGGGATACGTTAATTGAGGCGACTTCCGGCAATACCGGCATTGCGCTTGCTATGGCGGCGGCTCTAAAAGGGTACAACATGACCCTGATTATGCCGGAAAATGCTTCCGCCGAGCGCAAGCAGGCCATGGCGGCCTACGGCGCTAAGCTGATTACGGCCAGTAAAGAAGGCGGTATGGAAGAGGCTCGTGACATCGCAGATGCCATGATTGCCCGGGGTGAAGGCAAGCCGCTCAACCAGTTTGCCAATCCGGATAACCCGCTGGCCCACTACCGCACCACCGGCCCGGAAATATGGCGGCAAACGGGTGGCGAAGTCACCCACTTTGTCAGCTCCATGGGTACCACCGGTACCATTATGGGCGTATCGCGCTATCTTAAAGAGCAGAACGACGCCATTCAGATCGTAGGCCTGCAGCCCGCTGACGGGGCGAGTATCCCCGGTATTCGCCGTTGGCCCAAAGAGTATCTGCCGGCGATTTTCGAAGCGCCGCGTGTAGATGTCACCCTGGATATCGGCCAGCAAGAAGCGGAAACGCATATGCGCCGCCTGGCCCGAGAAGAGGGCATTCTGGCAGGCGTTTCATCTGGCGGAAGCCTGGCGGGTGCGCTGCGCATTGCTGAACAAACCGAAAATGCGGTCATCGTGTTTATTGTCTGTGACCGTGGTGACCGCTACCTCTCCACGGGCTTATTTGCCCCGGAGGTATAGATGGCTATGTTGGGTAAGCGGCGGCCGCCGCGTCCCGCCTCCGGCCACTCCGGGCTGGCGCGCCAGCCAAGCGGCAACGGCAAGGCGGCCAAGAGTGCGGCTACCACTAGCGACTTCTCGGCGCCGCTGGTGATTGAACGGTTAGCCCACGATGGCCGTGGCGTTAGCCATAACCCGGCGGGTAAAACCGTGTTTGTCGACCAAGCGCTACCGGGCGAACAGGTTGAGGTGGCGGTGCACATCACCCGCAAGCGCTTTGATGAAGCGCATGTGAAAGCGCTGATGACTACCTCGCCCCAGCGGGTGACGCCGCCTTGCAGCCACTTCGGACACTGCGGCGGGTGTGATTTGCAGCATCTGGCGGTGGATGCCCAGCGCGCCCACAAGCGTGAAGTCGTTAGCGAATTAATGGCGCGCCAAGGCATACCGCTTGGCGAGGTGGCGGCGATTTCTGGGCACCAGGAAGGTTACCGCCGTCGGGCGCGTCTAGGGGTGAAGGTCGATAGTCAGGGTACCGTTCGGTTGGGGTTTCGGGCTGCAAATAGTCACCGACTAGTGGATATTGACCACTGCCATGTATTGGTACCTGCCCTTCAAGCACTGATAGCCCCACTAAAGCAACTGCTTACTGAACTGGATGCACCCCGCGCGGTAGGGCATATTGAACTGCTGGCGACGCCCCAGGCTACGGTGGTGCTGGTCAGGCAGTTAAAAGAGCAGCCGCAGGATTGGCAGCGCTGGCAAGGGTTTGCTGACCAGCACCAAGTGAGATTAGGCGCATGGTTAGGGCGTGAGTCACCGTCCTTGCACTGGCATGGTGCAGAGCCTGCGCTGGAAGAGCGCTTTTCGCTGAGTGCGCTTGGTATGTCATCCGCCCAAGAAAGCGCTGAGTCTGAGTTGGTGCTGCAGTTTGCCCCCGGTGATTTTTTACAGGTAAATGCCGAGGTCAATCAAAAGATGGTGTCTCAGGTGGTAGCATGGTTAACGCCAGCACCTGGGATGCAGCTACTCGACCTGTTTGCCGGGATGGGGAACTTCAGCCTTCCTCTGGCCGCTGCAGGCGCCAGCGTGCACGCGGTAGAAGGTAACACCGCCATGGTAGAGCGCCTTGGCACTAACGCAGCGCTGAACCAGCTCAATGTGAGCGTTCAACAGGCAGATCTAAACGATGCAATAGCGGTAAAAACACTGCTTCGCGAGCGTTCGGTGGATGCGTTGGTATTAGATCCCCCACGCAGCGGGGCGGAAGCTATCTGCCAAGCGGTTGGCCGCCACCGGATACCCAAGGTGGCCTATGTTTCCTGCGACCCGGCCACGCTAGCCCGGGATGCGGCACACCTTGTGCATGCGGGATATCGTGTTAAGCAAGTCGCAGTAGCGGATATGTTTCTGCACACTGCCCACATGGAAACGTTAATGCTGTTTGAATACGCGGGCTAGTTTGCCCTTTGCAGCGAGCATTGGTGGCGGCGGTGTGGAGGCCGTCACCCAGAAAGGATGAGTGAACGTCATGGTGAAAGTGCGTGAAGACCAACCGCTGACAGAAAGCGGAAAGGTGGACATACAACAATGGTTAACGCGCCTTCAAGAAGATGTGCGCCTACGTGAACCCGAGCGTTTGCAGGAAGCCTGCGAGCTTGCCGAGCAGTTAGATCGGGAAGCGCCTCGAACCCATCGCGTGTGGCTGTCGCCCGGCTCCAGCTTCCGCATGGGGCTTGAGATGGCGGACATCCTCGCCGACCTGAAGCTCGACCAGCCAGCGCTAGAGGCGGCCGTGCTTTACCGCGCCGTGCGGGAAGGGCTGCTGAGCCTGGAGGCGGTGACCAAACGCTTTGGGGATGAAGTCGCCAAGCTCATCGATGGCGTTCTGCAAATGGCCGCCATTAGCTACCCGTTGGCACCCAACCATGGCATGAGCCAGCACAACCAGCAGGAAAATCTGCGCAAAATGCTGGTGAATATGGTGGGCGACGTGCGCGTCGCCCTGATCAAAATTGCCGAGCGCACCTGCGCGCTGCGCCAAGTCAAAGACGCTCCCCGTGAGAAATGCTTACAGGTCGCCAGGGAAGTAGCGGATATCTACGCACCGCTGGCCCACCGCCTGGGCATTGGCCAAATTAAATGGGAGCTAGAAGACCTCTCGTTTCGCTACCTGCACGAGGATGAGTACAAGGCCATCGCCAAGCTATTGGCGGAGAAGCGCCTTGATCGCGACCGCTATATTCACGACGTCGTCGAAACCCTCAAAAGCCTGATGGAAGCGCAACACATTCACCGCTACGACGTGAGCGGCAGGGCCAAGCATATCTACTCCATCTGGCGCAAAATGAAGCGCAAGCGGATCGATTTCTCCCAGGTACACGACGTGCGCGCCGTGCGTATTCTGGTGCCGGAAGTCACCGACTGCTACACCGTACTGGGGATTGTCCACTCCCGCTGGCACCACGTTCCCAACGAGTTTGACGACTACATTGCCAACCCCAAGAAAAACGGCTACCAGTCGCTGCATACGGCGGTACTCGGGCCGGAAAACAAGGTGCTGGAGATTCAGATCCGCACTTTTGCCATGCACGACGAGGCAGAGCTTGGGGTGTGTGCCCACTGGCGCTATAAAGGCCACGATACCAACGCCAAGAGCCGCAGCTACGAAGAGAAAATCGCCTGGCTGCGCCAAGTATTGGAGTGGCAGGACGAAGTGGGCGGCTTTGGCGACCTGCGCGAAGGCCTCTCCAGCGATGTCGCCCCAGACCGCATCTACGTTTTTACCCCCGATGGGCACGTCATCGACCTGCCGCGTATCGCCACGCCGATCGATTTTGCTTACCGGGTGCATACCGAAATTGGCCACCTTTGCAGGGGAGCCAAGGTTAACGGCCGTATCGTACCGCTGACCTACAAGCTCAAAACCGGCCAGCAGATCGAGATTCTCACTGCCACCAAAGGCGGCCCCAGCCGCGACTGGCTCAACCCCAGCTTAGGCTACGTGCGCACCTCCCGGGCGCGGGCAAAAATTCAGGCGTGGTTTAAGCATCAGGCCCGCGACCAGAACCTGGACGAAGGGCGCACGCTGTTTGAGCGTGAAATGCGCCGCCTGGATGTGGAAGGGCTGGACCTTGCTAAGCTCGCCAAAGCCGTCAACTACCAAAACGCCGACGATATGTACGCGGCGCTGGGGGCGGGCGACCTGCGAATTGGTCAAGTGCTGCACCAGGCCCAGCAACTGTTTGGTGAAACCGACGACCAAGAGCAGCTCGATCGCCTGCTAGCCAAACCCCGCCGCCAGCCCAGCAAGGCGACCCAAAGCGACATCACCGTGCTGGGCGTGGGCAACCTGAAAACCAGCATGGCCAACTGCTGCCGCCCGGTACCCGGCGAGCCGATTGTCGGCTTTATTACCCAAGGGCGCGGCGTGACCGTTCATCGCCAGGACTGTCCCAACATTCTCCAATTGCGCATGGAAGAGCCCCAGCGCATTATCGAGGTGGAGTGGGGCGAGCGGGCCCACACCCGTTACCCGGTGACCATCGAGATTCAAGCCTGGGACCGCTCCGGCCTGCTGCGCGATGTGACTGGTCTCTTGGGTAATGAAAGGGTCAATGTGCTAGCGGTCAACACGCTTACGGATACCGACGAGGGCATCGCCCGACTGAGGATTACCCTGGAAGTCGATGGCCTTGAATCCCTGGGCAGGCTGTTCTCGCGCATCCAGCAGCTACCCAACGTGACCGAAGTGCGCCGCCTGCGTAATGCCGACCCCGAAAAAAGTGCCCGCAAAGGAGGGGCCTGATGCGCCACACCCTGGATGATTTGCTCACCCTAATGGCCGTATTGCGCGACCGGGAGCAGGGCTGCCCGTGGGATATCCAGCAGGATTGGGACAGCATCGTGCCCCACACCCTGGAAGAGGCTTACGAAGTGGCCGACGCCATCGAGCGTCGCGCCTTCGATGAACTGCCCGGCGAGCTCGGCGACCTGCTTTTTCAAGTGGTCTATTACGCCCAATTTGGCGCAGAAGAGCAGCGCTTCGATTTTCACGATATCGTCGATACGCTGACCGCCAAGATGCTGCGCCGTCATCCCCATGTGTTCCCAGACGGAACGCTGGCGTCCCGTCGCCCGACCGGCGTGAGTGCCGATGAAGTAAAGACCCAGCAGGTGAATAGCCGCTGGGAAGCGCTCAAAGCCGACGAACGCGCCAAGCGTGCTACGCAACCTCCTTCGGTGCTGGACGATGTGCCCCGAACGCTGCCTGCGTTAAGCCGCGCCGCCAAGCTCTCGAAGCGGGCCGCCCGCGTAGGCTTTGATTGGTCGAATGCCGAGGGCGTACTGGCCAAAATTCGCGAGGAACTGGAGGAGGTCGAAGAGGCGCTGGCGGCGGGGGATCGTCAGCACGCCCAGGAGGAGGTCGGCGACCTGCTGTTTGCCGTCACCAATTTAGCCCGCACCCTCGGGGCCGACCCCGAACAGTGCCTGCGTAACACCAATACAAAATTTGAGCGCCGCTTTCGCTATGTGGAACGCGCGCTTGCCGAGGCAGAGCGCCCGCTAAGCGAGGCCTCGCTGGACGAAATGGAAGGCCACTGGCAAGCCGCTAAAGCCCAAGAACAACGCTAATTTCAAAATCATCAACGCGACCCCGCAAGGAGGCCACGCCCATGAGTCATGATTTACACGAATCCCTGCGCGACAACGTGCGTATCCTAGGCGATAGCCTGGGAAGAACCATTGCCGACGATTTAGGCCAGTCGTTTGTCGATAAAATCGAAACCATTCGTGCCCATGCCAAGCGGGGTCGCCAGGGCGACTCACTGCAGCAGCGCCAGTTGATAGAGTACCTGCGCCAGCTTCCCGAGCGCGACCTCTTACCCGTTACCCGCGCCTTTAACCAGTTTTTGAACCTGGCTAACATTGCCGAGCAGCACTATCGGGCGCGGTTTCGCCGGGTCGAGGACTACAAACCCGGCTCGCAGCCAGCGCTAGGAGAGTTGTTAGCACGTGCTCAGCAGGTCGGTAACTCGCCCCGTAAACTGGTGGAAACTCTAGCCAATATGCGCGTCGAGCTGGTATTGACCGCCCACCCCACCGAAGTTATCCGCCGCACGCTGATTCAGAAGTACGACGCCATTGATGAGTGCTTGACCGCGATTGAGAGTTCGGAAGATTACCCCGAACGCGGCGCCCGCGCCCAAGGCCGCTTGGAAGAGCTGATTAGTCAGGCGTGGCATACCGACGAGATTCGTCACGAACGCCCAACGCCGGTGGATGAGGCGAAGTGGGGCTTTGCGGTGATCGAGAACTCGCTGTGGCAGGCGGTGCCGGATTTCCACCGCGACCTGGATAACCTGCTGCTGGACACTGCGGGCGAGCGCCTGCCGCTGGATGCCGCGCCGATTCGCTACGCCTCCTGGATGGGTGGCGACCGCGACGGCAACCCGAATGTCACCGCCAAAGTCACCCAGGAAGTGCTGCTGCTAGGCCGCTGGATGGCAGCGGATCTCTATCTGCGCGATTTAGAACAGCTCAAAACCGAGCTCTCCATGTGGAAAGCCAACAGCGCCCTAAAAGCCGAAGTGGGCGATGTGGCGGAACCCTACCGGGAGCTGCTCAAACGGTTACTAACCAAAATGGAAGCCACCCGCGACTGGGCAAAAGCGCAGCTGGATGGCCGCAACTACGATGGCGGGCCGATTATTGAAACCCGCGACCAAATTTACGCGCCGCTGCTGGCCTGCTACCGCTCGCTGTGCGACGTGGGGCTGGATACCATTGCCAACGGTGCGCTGCTGGATACCCTGCGCCGCGTGGCCGTGTTCGGCGTCACGCTGACCAAGCTCGACCTTCGCCAGGAAGCCAGCCGCCACGCCCAAGTAATGGAAGAACTCACCAGCTCCCTGGGGCTAGGCCATTACCAGGAGTGGAGCGAAACCCAGCGTCAGGAGTTTTTGCTGGCGGAGCTTGAGTCTCGCCGCCCGCTGATTCCCCGCCGCTGGGAGTGTTCGGCAGAGTCCCGGGAAGTCATCGATACCTTCAAGGTGATCGCCCAGGAGCACGCGGAAGCGCTGGGTACTTACATTATCTCCATGGCCGCCGAGCCCTCTGATGTGCTCACCGTGGCACTGTTGATGAAGGAAGTGGGTGGGCAAGTAACGCTGCCCATCGCGCCGCTGTTCGAGACCCTCAACGACCTGGACCACGCGGGGGATGTGGTTGATCAGCTGCTGGCGCTGCCGGGCTACCGCGCCCTGACGAAAGACCGCCAAGAAGTGATGATCGGCTACTCCGACTCCGCCAAAGATGCCGGTCAGCTCGCCGCCGCTTGGGCACAGTACCGCGCCCAGGAAGCGCTGGTGAACGTGTGTGAGAAACATGGTGTGGACCTAACGCTGTTCCACGGCCGTGGCGGCACCGTTGGCCGTGGGGGCGGTCCGGCCCACGCGGCGATTCTCTCCCAGCCGCCTGGCTCGGTGAACGGCAGCCTGCGCGTGACCGAGCAGGGCGAGATGATTCGCTTCAAGTTCGGCCAGCCGGATATCGCCCTGCGCTCCATGGAAATTTATGCCTGTGCAGTGCTGGAAGCCACGCTATTGCCACCGCCCGCGCCGGAACCCCATTGGCGTGAGGAGATGGACCAGTTGGCTAAGGTGGCCCACGGCGCTTATGTAGGCGTGGTACGGGAAGACCCCGACTTCGTGCCGTACTTCCGTGCGGTGACGCCGGAGGGCGCGCTGGGTAGGCTGCCGCTTGGCTCGCGGCCCACCAAGCGCCGTCAGGATGGTGGCGTAGAAACCCTGCGGGCGATCCCCTGGATTTTCGCCTGGACACAAATCCGCCTGATGCTGCCCGCTTGGCTTGGCAGCGGCGAAGCCTTCTCCCTCCGCCTGGAACAGCCCGGCGGCCGTGAAGTGCTGCAAGAAATGCGCACCCAGTGGCCCTTCTTTGGCACCTACCTGGATATGTTAGAGATGCTGCTAGCCAAAGCAGACGTGGCGATTGCCGCCTACTACGAGCACCGCTTGGTGGACGAGCCGTCGCTAAAAGCGCTGGGCAAAAAACTCCGTGAGCGCTTCGAGCGTCTGGAAGACGTGGTGTTAGATATCCTGCAGCAGGAGAAACTGCTGGAGAACACGCCACTGATTCGTCAGGCGATTGACGTGCGCAACCCCTACATCGACCCGCTGCATGGCCTGCAAGCCGAGCTTTTGCAGCGTAACCGGGATGCTGATGGGGCGATTAGCCCGGATCTCTCCCGCGCGTTAATGGTCACCATGGCGGGTATTGCGGCTGGCCTGCGTAACACCGGCTAAGCTGAAGACAGCCCACCAGCGCCGCTACCGATGGGTGGCGGCGCTTTTCTTTATGTCCAGTGTTGGAGGCAGAAACATGACCACAGACGCTCAGGCCGTGCTGGCATTCTGGTTTCAGGAGTTGTCGCCAGCCCAGTGGTTTAAGAAAGATGCCCAAATCGACCAACAGATTATCGATCGCTTTGGGCGCTACCCGCATCGCAATGCGGTCTTGGGCAGAGCCTCGACTCCGGAAGAGGTCGAGTTCCTCAAGCAGCCCGGCTCCTCTTTTTAACGTTTATTTAGGCTATATGGCGATTTATGTCGTTACGAAAATCTACCCGTATCAATAAATACATCAGCGAAAGCGGCCTCTGCTCCCGCCGGGAGGCGGACCGCTTTGTCGAGCAGGGCAATGTGTGGATCAACGGCCGCCGGGCAACCACTGGTGACCAAGTGGTCGCGGGGGATCGGGTAAAGGTCAACGGCCAGGAGATTGAGCCACAGGAAGAGGAAGATTTAGTACTGATCGCGCTCAACAAACCGGTGGGGATTGTCAGCACCACGGAGTCGGCAGAAAAAGACAATATCGTTGAGTTTGTGAAGCACGGCACGCGTATTTTCCCCATTGGCCGCTTAGATAAAGACTCCCAGGGGCTGATCTTTCTCACCAACAACGGCGACTTGGTCAACAAAATCCTGCGCGCCAACAACAACCACGAAAAAGAGTACGTGGTGACGGTCGATAAACCGATCACCAACGAGTTTATTGCCGGTATGCAGGGCGGCGTGCCGATCCTTGGGCAGATGACCAAAAAGTGTCAGGTGGTTAAAGAGTCCACCTTTGTGTTCAATATCACGCTAGTGCAGGGGCTCAACCGCCAAATTCGCCGTATGTGCGAATACTTTGGCTATGAAGTCACCCAGCTAGTGCGTACGCGCATCATGAACGTGTCGCTGAAAGGGCTGGCGCTGGGGGATTGGCGTGACCTGACTCCCAAAGAGATCGAGACCATTGTTGCCCTCACCGAAACCTCAGATGTAGCGCCTGAGAAGAAAACATCTGAGAAGAAAACACCGGAGAAGAAAAAAATCGCCCGACCCAACTACAGCGGCGGTAGAAGTAGCGCGCAGGATAAAAAGACGGCAGCAAAACGGGCCTCTTCAGGTGCCGGCGCGGGTAACAAAGCCCGCAAGGATCCCAAGGCAAAAGGGGCCGCTGCTGGTAAGTCAGGCGGCAAAGGAGCAGTGTCAGCGGGAAGACCGGCCACTAAAGGAAAGGGGAGGCCCGGGAGCCACTCTAGCGGCAAACCGGGCGCGCGTAAGGGCGCGATAAAGGGCGGACGCCCCAGCGGGGGTAAAGCTGCCTCCGGTAAGCCGCCTTCCCGGCGCAAGTAGTTCTCCATGACAGAGATGCCAACTTATATGAGTTACCTACTGGCGTGGTATGCGACGGCCAGCGTGATTACCTACGTTCTCTATGCGTGGGATAAGCGGGCCGCGATTAAACAGCGCCAGCGGGTGAGTGAGAAAACGCTGCACTGGCTGGCGCTGCTAGGCGGTTGGCCGGGGGCATGGTGCGCGCAGCAGCAGCTGCGCCACAAGACCCAAAAAACCAGCTTTCGACG
This sequence comes from Halomonas sp. Cn5-12, assembly GCF_021532545.1. Taxonomy (NCBI): domain Bacteria; kingdom Pseudomonadati; phylum Pseudomonadota; class Gammaproteobacteria; order Oceanospirillales; family Halomonadaceae; genus Halomonas; species Halomonas sp. Cn5-12. The sequence continues at coordinate 117,843 of NZ_JAKGAY010000001.1, read as the reverse complement.
CGTTTATTGGGCCACGGTGCTGCTCAATATTGCAGTGTTAGGTGGTCTTGTCGCGGTTATGCCACTGCGTTAGGGGCAAATAGGAAGTTAGCGATGAGCTCTTTGCCGCCCTCGGTGGCAAACGACTCCGGGTGAAACTGAATGCCGTGAATTGGGTAGTCACGGTGCTTTACGCCCATCAGCTCAAATTCACCCGCTGCCTGCCAGCGGCCGCGCTCAGCAAAGTTGTCGGCGGTGAGTGCACCTACTGTGGCGGTCACTTCTAGGCACTCTGGAAGTGTCGCCGCATCGGCAATCAGTGAGTGGTAGCGCATCACTTCAAGCTGGTCGGGCACGCCGTTGAATACCGATTGGTTATTGTGATTAATGGGGCTGATTTTACCGTGCATTGGCAGCGGCGCTTTGACCACCTTGCCGCCAAACACATGCACAATCCCTTGCATGCCTAAGCAAACCCCCAGCAGTGGCGTGGTTTTGCCCAGCTTCTCAATCACCTCGGCACATACGCCAAAGTAGCGCGGGTCATCCGGCGAGCCTGGGCCAGGCGAGATAATAATGCGATCCGGCGCCATGGCTTCAATCGCTTTAAAATCAATCTGGTTATTGCGCTTCACCATGATCTCAAAATGAGGCAGCTCGCCGCGATTCTTCTCCGTGGTCAGAATCTCACCAATAAACTGGTAAAGGTTATAGGTGAAGGAGTCGTAGTTATCGATGATCAGCACCTTCATGCGGGGCTCTCCGTTTCCGTATCCATAAAGGGGGCTAAGGCCTTGCGGGTGCCGGCGAATTTGCGGCGAATCTCTTCGTACTCATCCTCGGCGTTGCTGTCGTACACGTTGCCGCCACAGGTTTGCACGTAAGCGCGCTCGCCGTTGACGAACACAGTGCGAATGGGGATCGCAAAGGTGCAGTCGCCGTTGAAGGAGAACTGACCCACCGCGCCGCCGTAGGGGCCGCGCCCATCGGTTTCCAGATCGTCGATGATTTTCATCGCCTCGATTTTGGGCGCTCCGGTGAGCGTGCCTGCCGGGAAGTTGCTGGCCAGCGCGGTGAACATGTCTTCGCTCTCGGCTATAATGCCGACGATCTCGCTCGAAATGTGCTGTACGTGGCTGAAGCGCTTGATATCCATCAGGCTGCGCACTTTGACCGTCCCAAACTGCGCCACTCGACCAATATCGTTGCGGTGCAGGTCCACAATCATGTTGTGCTCAGCGATCTCTTTGGGGTCGTTGAGCAGCGCGCGGGCAAGCTGGGTATCTTCTTGGGGCGTTTGGCCGCGCAGGGTGGTGCCCGCCAGCGGGAACGTCTCCATCTCGCCCTGGCGCAGGCGGAACAGCAGCTCGGGGCTCGCGCCAATCAACTTCTGTTCGCCAAACTTCACGTAGTACATCTGCGGCGAGGGGTTGATGGTACGCAGTTGGTCGTAAAGCGCCAGGGTGTCGCCCTGAATGCGAAAGCGCTTTTTAAAGCCCACTTCGCACTGGAAAACCTTACCGTCGATAATGTCCTGCTTCACCTTGGCGACCGCTTCGGCGTGCTCGGCTTTGCTCATGGTGTCGCCCAGCGCGGTAATGTGCAGCGGGCCTGCTGGCTCGTCGTCGGCGTCGATCAGCGTCTGCAGAAACGCGTAACGGCTATTATCGTAATAGAAGTAAGTGACTTCCCCGGTCATCTTGTCGAGGATCAAGCCGTCTTTATACAGCCCAAAGCGGAACGTATCGAAGTCGTCGCTAGCCTTCAGCGTGAGTGAGGGCTCGAAGTACTGCATGGCGTCGTAGCCCAGGTAACCGCTTAATCCGCCCGCGTATTTGCGTGAAATAATATTTTGCGGGATCAGGCTGCGCAGCAGCTCGTAGGGGTTGTCGCTGGGGTAGTGGTTGGCATCGCCATTGCGGTTTTCAATGGACAGTGTATTCCCGTTGGCGTACAGGGTGTATTCGGGGTCGAAACCAATGATCGAGTGGCGCGCCATGTGGCTATCTTCGCCTAGCGACTCCAGCATGTAGCAGGTATCGAAGCGCCGCTCGATTTTCTGAAACAGGGCGAAGAAGTCGCAATCTGCCGCCAGCGTGACGTAGTGGGGTTTACGGGGCAGTGTAAACGGCGTTGGGCCAGGGGTGTTGGCCTGAGTGTGAGTGCTCATAAAGGGGCGTTCCGTGATGAAGATGACTGGTTCAGTGCGCGAGAGCCCCTGGATACCGTGGCAATACCGACCCCGAGGGTGTCGGCAATCTTGCGGTGGGGCACCCCTTCGTTGAGCAGCTTGAAAATCTGCAGGCGCTTGCTGATTTCCTGGTACTCCGCTGGGGTCAGCAGGCTGGCCAGCGCAGCGTCCATAGCCTCGGGGGTCTCGATGGCCACCAGATGGCGTACCAGCTCAGTCTGATAGTGTGACGGAGAGAGGGGCATGAGTGAGTCACCAGCGGTCGATGTAATCCGTGTTGATGTACTAGTACGCTAGTACATTAACACGGATAAACGCCGAGTCAAGAGACATCTCGGCTGGCAGCATCGAAAACTGGGATTAAAACGGCAGGTGTAGCGAAGCGCTGAGCATATTGAGGTGGCTGAGCGTGGCTGCATCGATACGCTCGTACTCGAAACGGCTGATCAACCGGTTGATGGTCATGGTGGCGCCGAAGCCTTGCAGTAGCGCCGTGCCGCCATCATCGGCCTGGGGCTGGTACGCTTCACCACGCCACTCGGTGAAGCCGGACTTGGCATAAATGCTGACGGCGCCCATGCGCACGCCTGCCACCAAGGCGCCACCCAGGCTCAGGGTGTCCATGAGCAGCGGGTTCATCTGGGAAGTAATGGGGACTTCTTCACTTTCGCGATAGGCGATCTCGGCACCGATATCCAGCCGGGGCAGCCGTTCGGGGCTGAAGCCCGCGGTCAGCCGAAAGCCAGTGGTGTTGGTGTCCAGGCTGCTCAGGTCGCTGCCTTCCAGCACTACGCCGTTATCCAGCCGAATCCACTCACCATCGGGGGCCGCATAGGCAAGCAGTGCTGTATCGTCATTTGCCAGGGCGGTGGCGAAGGGCGTGGCGCTCACCAGCGTCAGGAACAGGGTGCTTGCCAGGCGGTTCATTGGCGTTCCTCTTGTCCTTGATCGTGACCTTGTCGTTATGCGTGATTGTTGCCATTTATCGAGCCAACCGTTACAGGTTAGCAACGGGCGCTGATTTCCACCACGTTAATTGCCTGTTGAGCGAGATTTTCCAGCAGGTGCTTGCCCATGGTCAGGAAGCGCTCGCCAAATACCCACTGGGGCGAGACGACCGCAGGCTGGGCGGTCTGCTCCTTTTGGCGTTGACGCTGGCGCCAGGCCAGGGCGGTCTGGCTCCAATCCTCGTGGTGTTGCAAGGTGAAGCCTAGCCGTTGCAGCAGGGTAGTCAGTGCTTCCAGACTGAGCAGGTGCGAATGTTCGGGCCCTTCCGCCCAGGGCACGGGATAGCGCAGCGCCACCTGGTTCGGGCCGCCCACCACCTCATGCATCACCAGCTGCCCGCCGGGGCGCAGCACTCGGCGGCACTGGGCCAGCACGCTTTCTGGGTCAGGCATGTTCATCAGGCTGTGCTGAAACACCACCGCATCGAAGCTCGCGTCGTTAAACGGCAGAGCGCTGGCATTTCCCGTCACCCAGCGCAATTTACCGCCCATGGGAGTGGGGGTGAGTTGGCTGATGGCCCGGTTGAGCGCGCTGAAGCGGTGGGTGATATCCAGCCCGGTCATGTGCAGCCCCATCGCCGCGCCCTGGCGCATCAGCCCGCCCAGCCCGGCACCGATGTCCAGCACCTCGCTTTGCGGCTCGATCAGGGCCAACAGCCTGGCCGAGGCGGCCAGGCCACCGATGTGCAGTTGGTCCAGTGGCGCGAGCTGGTGCAGCGTCGGACCCTCAGGATAATGGCTGCGCAACTGCTGGAGGATCTCCTGGTCGCGCAGCCCCTGATCGTAATGATGCGCCAGGGGCTTTGCCATGGCGGCTACTTCTGCTCGTCCAGGCCCAGCTCTTCTATCGAGATTTCGCGCATCTTGAATTTCTGGATCTTGCCGGTGACGGTCATGGGGAACGCATCCACGAACTTGAAGTAGCGTGGGATCTTGAAGTGGGTGATCTTGCCCTTGCAGTATTCGCGCAGGTCTTCACCGGTGATCTCGCCCGCGGTGGCGTTGAGCTTCACCCAGGCGATCAGCTCTTCGCCGTACTTTTTATCTGGCACGCCGGTGACCTGTACTTCGGAAATCGCCGGGTGAGCGTACAAGAACTCTTCGATCTCTTTCGGGTAGACGTTTTCGCCGCCGCGAATCACCATGTCTTTGATGCGACCGACGATCTGGATGTAGCCCTCGTCATCCATGGTGGCCAAGTCGCCGGTGTGCATCCAGCCTGTCTCGTCGATGGCCTCAGCAGTGGCTTTGTCGTTGTTCCAATACTTCAGCATCACGCTGTAGCCACGGGTACACAGCTCGCCGATTTCGCCACGGGGTAGAATGCCGCCGTTGCCGGGGTCGACGATCTTGCTCTCCAGGTGGGGCTGGGTGCGGCCCACGGTGGAAACGCGCTTTTCAATGGTGTCGTTCGCGCCGGTTTGCGTAGAGACCGGGCTGGTTTCGGTCATGCCGTAGGCGATTTGCACGCCCTTCATGTTCATCTTGTTGATGACCTGCTTCATGATTTCAGCAGGGCAAATGGAGCCCGCCATAATGCCGGTGCGCAGCGTCGAAAAATCGGTGCTGGCGAAGTCAGGGTGCTCAAGTTCGGCAATAAACATAGTGGGCACGCCGTAGAGCGCAGTGGCTTTCTGCTCATGAACGGCTTTCAGCACTTTACCGGGGTCGAAGCCTTCATCTGGGTAGATCATCGCCGCGCCGTGGGTCACGCAGCCCAGGTTGCCCATTACCATGCCAAAGCAGTGGTAGAGCGGTACGGGAATCACCAAGCGGTCTTCGCTGGTAAAGCCCATGCTTTCCGCCACAAAAAAGCCGTTGTTAAGAATGTTGTGGTGGGAGAGCGTGGCACCCTTGGGAAACCCCGTGGTGCCGGAGGTGTATTGAATGTTGATCGGGTCGTCGAACTGCAGGGTGGCCTGCAGGTCGTCCACTTCGGTCTGGCTGACGGTGTCGGCCTGGCCAATGAAGTCGGCCCAGCGCCACATGCCGCTGTGCTTCTCGTCGCTGAGATTGATGATGCACTGCAGCTGCGGCAGCTTATGGGCATTCAGCGCCCCTTCGGCGCAGTGGTTCAGCTCGGGGGCCAGCTCGTACAGCATGGCGGTGTAGTTGGAACTCTTGAACTGGTGGGCGGTGATCAAAAAGCGTGCGCCGGATTGGTTGAGCGCGTACTCCAGCTCGTGGGTCCGGTAAGAGGGGTTGATGTTGACCAGAATGGCACCGATCTTGGCGGTGGCAAACTGGCTCAGCGTCCACTCGCTGCAGTTGGGTGCCCAGATGCCGACCCGGTCGCCTTTCTTGACCCCCATGGCAAGCAGGGCCCGAGCGCAGCGGTTCACCTCCCGCTGCAGTTCTCGGTAGCTCCAGTGAATGTTCTGGTGCAGTGCGATCAACGCGTCGTTGTCCGGGTATTGGGCGGCAACCTGGTCGAATTTGTCGCCAATGGTCATGCCCAGCAAGGGTTTGTCGGCGGTGCTGCTGGTGTAGCTGGGCAGGGCGCTGGAAAGCGTTGCAGATGATGCCATGGTGAGTCTCTCCGAAATCTTTTTGTTGTCTGAACGGGAAGTGAGGCGTTTTTTAATTATTAGGGCCGGGCCGTACTAGCCGGGAGTGCGCTGTGTGCACCCTCTGGCCAGCGCCACTTTGGCGCTGGGCTGGCGGCCCAACTGCCGCGTGATCCAGTCGCCGGTGTCGATCACTGCTTGCAGGTCGATGCCGGTCTCGATGCCGAGTCCTTGCAGCAGGTACAGCACGTCTTCCATGGCCACGTTGCCGGAAGCGCCCTTGGCATAGGGGCAGCCACCCAGGCCTGCCGTGGCGGCATCGATGACGCTCACGCCCTCTTCCAGCACGGCGTACAGGTTGGCGATGGCCATGCCGTAAGTGTCATGGAAGTGCGCGGCCAGCCGTTCGATGGGCACGTGTTGGGCGGTGGCTTCGACCATGCGTTTGGCGGCCAGCGGCGTGCCGGTACCGATGGTGTCCCCGAGGGAAATCTCGTAACAGCCCATGTCGTAGAGCGCTTTCGCCACCTCGGCGACTTTCTGCGGGGCGATGTCCCCTTCGTAGGGGCACCCCAGCACGCAAGAGACGTAGCCCCGCACCCGCACGCCTACCTCGTTGGCGCGGGCAAGCACCGGCTCAAAGCGCGCCAGCGACTCGGCAATCGAGCAGTTGATGTTCTTCTGGGAGAACGCTTCCGATGCCGCACCGAATACCGCGACTTCCTCAACGCCTGCCTCCAGGGCGCCTTCTAATCCTTTGAGGTTAGGCGTTAGCGCGGAATACACCACGCCGTGCTGGCGCTGAATACCGCGCATCACCTCAGCGGCATCGCCCATTTGCGGCACCCATTTGGGCGAGACAAAGCTGGCCGCTTCAATGTGGCGAATGCCCGCATTCGCCAGCCGCTCAATCAGCTCGATTTTGGTGGCGGTGGGCACCAGGGTGCCCGGCTCGTTCTGCAGCCCGTCGCGGGGGGCCATTTCAAATAGCTTGATAGACGTAGGCAGTGCCATGTGTGGCTCCTATTCGCTGGGGGCAAAGTCGAGCAGCACAGCGCCCTGGCTTACCGTATCGCCTGCCTGGAAGTGGAAGGTCTCTACGCTGCCATCGGCGGGGGCGGTCATGGTGTGCTCCATCTTCATGGCTTCCATCACCATCAGCGGCATGCCTTTTTCAACCTGAGCACCCGGTTCCACTAGCAGTGCCACCACCGTGCCATTCATCGGCGCGGTGAGAGTAGATTCCGTTTCGTGGTGGCCGTGGTCGATGGCGTCGATGCGCCGCCAGAACAGGCGGGTTTCACCGCTGGGTTCGGCCATCACCACTACATGACCATCTTTATACGCCTGTAAGCGGCGGCGGTGACCGTTGAGTGTGACGGCCACGGCATCGCCTTCCAGCGGCTGTAGGCTGGCAGTCAGTGTGCTGTTGCCAATGGTGAGCTGCCACTGGGTATCCAAGGTGGCGCGCTTGCCCTCTACCACGACTACTGCGCTGTCATTATCCGCGGCTTGAGCGCTTGCCGGGTCACACAGCGCAATGCGAATGGTGTGCGGCGCGTTGAGTCGGAAACCATCGGGGCGGTCCCAAGGGGAGTCGATTTCGCACTCCTGGGCTAATTGATGCAAACCAATCAGCGCGGCGCTGGCATAGTCTTCTGTAGAAAACGGACGCGGAGCAAACAGGGTCGCTTCGTTGCGCTCGATAAAGCGGGTATCCAGTTCGACGTTCTTAAAGCCAGGGTGATTGGCTAAGCGCTGCAAGAAGGCGCGGTTGGTGACCACGCCCTGCACATCCAGCGCCGCCAGCGCCCGGTTGAGGGTGGCTAGCGCAGCGTCGCGGTCAACGCCATGCACAATCAGCTTGGCGAGCATCGGGTCGTAGTGCATCGACACGGTATCGCCGCTCTCCACGCCGCTATCCAATCGCACTTGATCAGCGCCTAGCCCTGCGCCTTCCAAGTCCAGCGCGAAGCGGGTGAGCAGGCCAGTGGCGGGAAGGAAGTCCTGCTCCGGATCTTCGGCATAAATGCGCGCTTCAAAGCTGTGGCCGGTAATGGTCAGCTCGTCCTGGCGGCAGGGCAGCGGCTCGCCCATAGCGACTCTTAGTTGCCACTCCACCAGGTCTTGACCGGTAATCATCTCGGTAACGGGATGCTCGACCTGCAGGCGGGTGTTCATCTCCATGAAATAGAAAGCGCCGTCCTGACCTGGTGAAGAGTCCAGCAGAAACTCCACCGTGCCCGCACCCACGTAGCCAATCTCCTGGGCGGCGCGAACGGCGGCATCGCCCATGGCGGCGCGCAGTTCAGTCGTCATGCCGGGGGCGGGGGCTTCTTCAATCACTTTTTGATGTCGGCGCTGCACGCTGCAGTCCCGCTCGAACAGATACACGCCGTTGCCGTAACGGTCGCAGAATACCTGTACTTCCACATGGCGGGGCTGTACCAAATACTTCTCGATCAGCATGCGGTCATCGCCAAACGCGGCTTTAGACTCCCGGCGGCAGCCGTCCAGCGCGGCCTGGAAGCCTTCACCGCTCTCTACCACGCGCATGCCTTTACCGCCGCCACCGGCGCTGGCTTTTAGCATGACGGGGTAGCCGATCTTATCGGCCTCGGAACGCAGCAGGGCATCGCCTTGGTCGTCGCCGTGGTAGCCGGGCACCAGCGGCACGCCCGCATTCGCCATACGCGCTTTGGCGGCAGACTTGTCGCCCATGGCGGCAATGGCGGAAGCGGGCGGGCCAACAAAAGTAATGCCCGCTTGCTCTAGCGCTTTAACAAAAGTGCCGTTTTCAGACAGGAAGCCATAGCCGGGGTGAATCGCGCCGGTGCCGGTGCGTTGGGCGGCCTCAATCACCGCGTCAACGTTTAAGTAGCTTTCCCGGGCGGCGGCAGGGCCGAGGCGCACGGCTTCATCGGCTTCACGCACGTGGCGGGAGGTGGCGTCGGCATCGGAATAAACCGCCACGGTTTTTAACCCCATGCGGCGGGCGGTGCGCATCACGCGGCAGGCGATTTCGCCGCGGTTGGCCACCAGGAGCGTATCGAATTTGGTCGGGGTAAACGTCATGAGCGTGGCTCCGCAGCGTTATTGTGTTCTTCAGGAGATGTCCAGGCGGGGCGACGCTTGTCCAAAAAGCTGGCGAGGCCCTCTTGGCCCTCTTGGCTCACCCGCAGCTTGGCAATCACTTGGCAGGTGTGCTCACGAGTAGCATCGGCATCTGGAGCTTGGGCCACGGTGGCTAATAGTGCCTTGGTAGCCCGCTGTGCCTGGGGAGAGCCTTTAACCAGCGTGGCGATCATGCTGTCCACCGCGTTATCCAAGGCGTCGTGCTCCACTACCTGGTGGGCCAAACCCAGGCTGAGCGCGGTGGGCGCATCCATCACTTCGGCGGTCAGCGCGTAGCGGCGCATTTGGCGCTGACCAAGGGCGCGCTGAACGTAAGGACTAATCACCGCAGGCGACAGGCCAATATTGACTTCCGATAGGCAAAACTTGGCTTTTTCGGACGCCACGACGATATCGCAGCAGGCGGCTAAGCCCACCGCGCCACCAAACGCCGCCCCCTGTACGCGGCAGATGGTCGGGCAGGGCAGGGTATCCAGGCCGTGCATCAGCGCCGCAAGTTTACGGGAATCAGCCAGATTATCTTCCAGGTCGTAATCGACCATGCGCTTCATCCAGTTCAGGTCCGCGCCCGCCGAGAAGCTTTTGCCTTCAGAGCCGAGCACCACCACCCGTACGTCCCCTGAGCTTGCCAAGTCGTGCAGCTTTTCCAGGTGCGCGTTTAGCTCGGCAATCAGGCTATCGTCAAAGGCGTTATGCACCTCTGGGCGGTTTAAGGTTAGGCGAGCGATACCCGCCTCGATGACTAATGTTGAGTAAGCCATGATGTTCGCCCCTTACATCCGGAACACGCCGAAGCGCGTCTCTTTGACTTCGGCATTCATCGCGGCGGCCAGTGACAGCCCCAGCACATCGCGGGTTTGCAGCGGGTCGATCACGCCGTCATCCCACAGGCGGGCGCTGGCGTAGTAGGGGTGGCCCTGGTGCTCATACTGGTCGCGGGTGGGCTGTTTGAAGGCCTCTTCGTCCTCCTTGCTCCATTCTCGTCCTTCGCGCTCGTACTGCTCGCGTTTTACCTGGGAGAGCACCCCCGCCGCCTGTTCGCCGCCCATCACTGAAATACGCGCGTTGGGCCACATAAATAGCAGATTAGGGTCGTAGGCGCGGCCGCACATACCGTAGTTGCCCGCGCCGAAGCTGCCGCCAATCAGTACGGTGTATTTCGGCACGTTGGCGCAGGCCACGGCGGTGACGAGTTTGGCGCCGTGCTTGGCAATGCCTTCATGCTCGTACTTGGAGCCAACCATAAAGCCGGTGATGTTCTGCAGGAACACCAGCGGGATTTTGCGCTGGGCGCACAGCTCAATAAAGTGCGCACCTTTTACCGCGCTCTCTGAAAACAGCACGCCGTTATTCGCCACGACCCCCACCGGGTAGCCGTGAATATGGGCAAAACCGGTCACCAGCGTGTCGCCGTAGTAGCGTTTGAACTCGTCAAAGTCGGAGCCATCGACGATGCGGCCAATGACTTCGCGTACGTCGTAGGGCTTTTTCAGGTCGGTGCCGACGATGCCGTAAAGCTCTGAAGGGTCGAGCTTGGGCGGCCTAGGCGGCTGCATGGCCAGCTGGCCGCGCTTTTGCCAGTTCAGACGCGATACGCAGGCGCGGGCAAGCTGCAGCGCATGGGCGTCGTTTTCGGCGTAGTGGTCGGCTACACCGCTCACTTTGGCGTGAACATCCGCACCGCCCAAGTCCTCGGCGCTGATGCTCTCCCCCGTGGCGGCTTTTACCAGTGGTGGGCCACCCAGGAAGATCGTGCCTTGCTCTTTAACAATGATGGACTCATCCGCCATGGCAGGCACATACGCACCCCCTGCGGTACAGGAGCCCATCACCACGGCGATTTGCGGGATGCCTTCTGCTGACATCGTGGCCTGGTTGTAGAAAATACGCCCGAAGTGGTCACGGTCAGGGAAGACTTCGTCCTGGCGGGGCAGGAAGGCACCGCCAGAATCCACCAAGTAGATGCACGGCAGGCGGTGCTTGCGGGCAATTTCCTGGGCACGCAGGTGCTTTTTTACCGTAAGTGGGAAATAGGTGCCGCCTTTTACCGTGGCATCGTTGGCCACAATCACGCACTCAACGCCAGATACCCGACCAATCCCGGTGATCACGCCTGCGGCAGGTACCTCACTGTCGTAAACGTGATGGGCTGCCAGCGCGGAAAACTCCAGAAACGGCGAGCCTTCGTCGATCAGGTGGTCGATGCGGTCTCGCACGAATAGCTTGCCACGGCTCTCATGGCGGGCGCGGGCGTTGGCACCGCCGCCTTGGGCAGCGACGGCGGTGAGTTCGCGCAGCTTGCTGACTTCCTTCTGCATGGCGGCCTCGTTGGCCTGAAACACATCGCTGCGCGGGTTGATCTGTGTGGAGAGTGTGCTCATGGCGCGCCCCTGCTAATTTTTGTTAAAGGCTTTCGGTGAAAAGTTCGCGGCCAATCAGCATCCGGCGAATCTCGCTGGTGCCCGCGCCAATTTCGTAAAGCTTCGCGTCGCGCAGCAGGCGGCCGGTGGGGTACTCGTTGATATAACCGTTGCCGCCCAGTAGCTGGATGGCATCCAGCGCGACCTGGGTGGCTTTTTCAGCGCAGTAGAGGATGACACCAGCGGCATCTTTACGAGAAGTTTGGCCACGGTCGCAGGCGGCCGCGACGGCGTATAAATAAGCGCGGCAGGCGTTTAGCGTGGTGTACATATCCGCCACCTTGCCCTGCACCAGTTGGAACTCACCGATGGATTGATTGAACTGCTTACGCTCATGGATGTAAGGAATGACGATGTCCATGGCGGCCTGCATGATGCCGATGGGGCCAGCGGCCAGCACGGTGCGCTCGTAATCCAGGCCGCTCATCAATACGCGAACGCCTTTGCCAACTTCGCCCAGCACGTTCTCGGCGGGCACACGACAATCCTGGAAGACCAGCTCGCAGGTGTTGGAGCCACGCATGCCCAGCTTGTCGAGTTTCTGGGCGGTGGAGAAGCCCGGCATGCCTTTTTCGATAATAAACGCGGTGATGCCTTTGGAACCGGCATCCGGGTCGGTTTTGGCGTACACCACCAGCACGTCGGCATCGGGGCCATTGGTGATCCACATCTTGTTGCCGTTGAGCACGTAGTGGTTGCCATCTTCCTTGGCGCGCAGCTGCATCGACACTACATCAGAACCGGCACCCGGCTCCGACATGGCCAGCGCGCCCACGTGCTCACCGCTGATCAGTTTGGGCAGGTATTTGGCTTTTTGCTCGGCGGAGGCGTTGATCTTCAGCTGGTTAACGCACAGGTTGGAGTGCGCGCCGTAGGAGAGCCCAACGGAAGCACTGGCCCGGGAGATCTCCTCCATGGCGATACAGTGGGCCAAGTAGCCCATACCGCTGCCGCCATCTTCTTCCGGTACGGTAATGCCCAGCAGGCCCATATCACCGAACTTCTTCCACAGGTCGTTGGGAAACTCGTTGTTGTGGTCGATCTCGGCGGCGCGTGGGGCAATCTCACTGGCGGCAAAGGCGTTGACCTGCTCACGCAGCATGTTCAGTTCATCGTCAAGACCGAAATTTAGTTCTGAATAGTGGGAAAACATGGTCAATCACCTTGTCGTTGTTAATCGGGTCGTTATTCGTTGAGGTTGTTTATTTCGCGGTGGCCGGATGTTTCTCGTTAAGCTCTTCGAGGGCTTGGCGGCAGCGAATCTCAGCGCTTTCAAGCTCCAACTGCACCATCGTGATGTCTTTCATCTGCTGTTCCAGCGCGGCTTTACGCTCGCTGATTTTGCTCAGCATCAGCTGTAGCTGCTTCTCGCTGCCGCTACGGGTCTCATCCCACAGCTCAAACAGCTCGCGGATTTCCGCCAGTGAAAAGCCCAGCCGTTTGCCGCGCAGGGTCAGCTTCAGGCGTACGCGATCTTGACTGCTGTAAATACGTGTCTGGCCCCGGCGGGTGGGATGCAGTAGCTTCTGATCTTCATAAAAGCGGATGCTACGCGTGGTCACATCAAACTCGCTGGCCAATTCGCTGATCGAGTAGGTTTTGCTCATGATCGTTATTCTCGTCGATAGGGGATGTCCCTATGGAACACTGACCATGAGGCTAAAACAAGTTTACGTTAACGTAAAGCTGAGATTGCAATGAGTGAGTTACCGTTGAATTTTAAAAAACAACTGATAAATAAAGGCTTTTAAGCTTTAATTTGGTGCATCAGAGTGGTGCGTAGACCAAAGTTGTAATTGTAATACCCTGTGTGGGGTTGCTAGTTTGCACTTACACCTTACGTTCAGGTAAGGATGCGTTGCTGGCTAACGAGTTTCGCTTCCCACCGTACAAGAACAACAAGAGGCGTCCTACCTCATGCGTGCAGACGAAGTGACCAAGGGGCCAGTGCTCGAAACTCGAGGGCTGACCAAAGAGTTTTGCGGCTTTACCGCCGTGGATAACGTAAACCTCCAGGTGCAGGAGGGGCATATTCATGCCCTGATTGGCCCAAACGGTGCAGGTAAAACGACGGTCTTTAACCTGTTAACCAAGTTTTTGCCCCCTACGCGGGGCGAGATTCTCTATCGCGGCCAACCCATCACCAGCAAAAAATCCAACGAGATCGCCCAGCTTGGCTTAGTGCGTTCGTTTCAGATTTCAGCGGTATTTGCCCACATGACCGCACTGGAAAACGTGCGCGTAGCGCTTCAGCGCCAGCTGGGCACGTCGTTCCACTTCTGGAAATCGGAAAAAACGCTGGAACACCTCAACGACCGCGCCCTAGCGCTGCTCGATGAAGTGGGCCTGCGCGAATACGCCGATACGCTCACTGTGGAAATGCCCTATGGCCGCAAGCGCGCCTTAGAAGTGGCCACCACGCTGGCGCTGGACCCCAGCATGATGCTGCTAGACGAGCCGACCCAGGGCATGGGCGCGGAAGATGTTGACCGTATCGTGGCGCTGATCAAACGGGTTTCCCAAGGCCGCACGGTGTTGATGGTGGAGCACAACCTTAGCGTGGTCAGCCGCTTGTGTGACCGTATTACCGTATTGGCACGGGGTGCGGTACTGGCAGAAGGGGATTACGACACGGTTTCCCGCAACCCCTTAGTGCGCGAAGCCTATATGGGCAGCGAAGAGGCTGAGGAGGCTGCCGTATGAATACCGCAGAAGCATTCGAGAGCCAAGAAGCCCCAGAAAACCAGACCCTAGAGATGCTGCGAGTGCAAGACCTGCACGCCTTCTATGGCGAATCGCACATTCTGCATGGGGTGAATTTCGACGTGAAGCGTGGCGAGCTGGTGACTCTGCTGGGCCGTAACGGCGCGGGCCGCAGCACCACGCTAAAAGCGATTATGAATATGGTCGGGCGGCGCACTGGTTCGATTGTCATTAATGGCAATGAAACCCTGCGCATGAAGCCGCACCATATTCCCCGGTTAGGGATTGGCTACTGCCCGGAAGAGCGCGGTATTTTTGCGAGCTTAGATGTTCACGAAAACCTGCTGCTGCCACCCACTGTGCGTTCAGGCGGAATGAGCTTGGATGAAATCTACGGCATGTTCCCGAACCTCTACGAGCGTCGCAAAAGCCAGGGCACGCGGCTCTCCGGCGGCGAACAGCAGATGCTGGCCATGGCGCGCATTCTGCGTACCGGTGCGCGCTTGCTGCTGCTGGATGAAATCACCGAAGGCTTGGCGCCGGTCATCGTGCAAAAGCTGGGCGAGGTATTGGTGCAGCTAAAAGAGCGCGGCATGACCATCGTGCTGGTTGAGCAGAACTTCCGCTTTGCTGCCCCGCTGGCTGACCGCCACTTTGTGATGGATCACGGCCAAATTGTTGAGGAGATCACCGCCGAGCAGTTGCCTTCCCGGCGGGAACATTTAAACAGCATGCTGGGGGTATAAATCGCACACCATCTAAACTGTAAGCACGGCCTTAAAGAACAACAAACGCAACACTTACGTTTCATACACAAGCGCTCCACACACAAACGCTATAACTGAACGTCCGCATCATAAAAACAAAGGCCCTCAGGGCCAGGAGACGAACATGACCTATATGAAGAAGACGCTGGCCGCCAGCATCGCCGTTGCCGCTGCCTCCAGCATGGCGATCTCGACCGCCCACGCCGAGATCAGCGATGGTGAAGTGCGTATTGGCTACTTAGCCGATATGTCCGGCACCTACCGTGATTTGGCTGGCCCAGGTGGCCAAACTGCGATGGAAATGGCGGTGGCCGATTTTGGCGGCAGCGTGAACGGCTCACCCATTGTGATTTTCAGCGCCGATGACCGCAACAGTGCCGACGTGGGTGCCAACACCGTGCGCGAGTGGATCGACCAGCGTAACGTCGATATGGTTGGCGGCTTAGTGGCGTCGTCTGTGTCTATCGCCGTGACCAAAGTGTTGCAAGAGAACAACGGCCTGGGCATCGTCTCGGGCTCGGCGGCGTCTAGTATTACCAACGAACACTGTACTCCGAACCATATTCACTGGGTGTATGACACCTATCCGCTGGCCAACGGCACCGCGAAGGCCGTCGTTGAGCAGGGCGGCGATAGCTGGTTCCTACTCACTGCGGATTACGCCTTCGGCCATGCACTGGAAGCCGACGTGACCAGTGTGGTAGAAGCCAATGGCGGTGAGATTGTCGGCGGCGTGCGTCACCCGTTCCCCACCAGCGACTTCTCCTCCTACATTCTTCAGGCGCAGGGTTCTGGCGCGAAAATCGTTGGCCTCGCCAATGCCGGTGCCGACACGGTCAACGCCATTACCACTGCCAGCCAGTTTGGTCTGACCCAAAGCGGCCAGCAATTAGCAGGCCTGCTGATCTTCCTCAACGACGTACACGCGCTGGGGCTAGAAGCCACCCAAGGGCTGCTGCTGACCACCGGCTGGTACTGGGACATGGATGAAGAGTCCCGCGCTTGGTCTGAGCGCTACTTTGAAGAAACCGGCCGTATGCCCACCATGGTGCAAGCCGGTATCTACTCCAGCACTATGCACTACCTGAAAGCCGTGGAAGCCGCTGGCACCGATGACCCCGAAACCGTGCGCGCGAAAATGGCCGAAGAGCCGATCAACGACTTCTTCGCCCGTAACGGCAGCATTCGTGAAGATGGCCGTATGATTCACGATATGTACCTAGCCCAGGTAAAAACGCCGGAAGAGTCTACCGGTGAGTGGGACCTCTACGAGATCCTTAGCACCATTCCCGCCGCAGAAGCCTACCGTCCGCTGTCTGAAAGCCAGTGCTCGCTGGTACAGAACTGATCTGCTGACGCGCTCCAGGCTCAGGCATCTGCTGCCTTGGCCTGGGCCAAGCAAGCCGTAAAGGCGTGATGAAAGGCGTTTCTAACAATAAGCAACGCGCTGGGGCAGCCCCATAGGGCTGCCCGCTTAGCGGCGAGGAGAGTCATACCATGACGATGATATTCGGCGTGCCAATGGCCGTGTTCATGGGCCAGCTAACGCTTGGGCTTGTGAACGGTGCCTTTTACGCACTGCTTAGTTTGGGCCTGGCGGTCATCTTCGGCCTACTGAAGATCGTCAACTTTGCCCATGGGGCGCAGTACATGCTGGGAGCCTTCGCCGCGCTGCTAGGCTTTCGCTACCTGGGCATTAACTATTGGCTAGCACTGATTTTGGTCCCGCTGGTAGTGGGTGGTTGCGGCATGCTGATGGAGCGCTTTCTGCTGCGTCGCATTGCCCACCTGGACCACCTTTACGGGCTACTGCTGACCTTCGGGTTGGCGCTGATTTTCGAAGGCACTTTGATTAACTTGTTCGGCGTTTCTGGGGCGCGTTACGAAACGCCTGCCATTCTACAGGGCGGGCTGAACCTGGGCTTTATGTTCCTGCCCACCTACCGTGCTTGGGTGCTGGTAGCGGCGCTGGCCATGTGTCTATTCACCTGGTTCATGATTGAGCGTACCCGCTTGGGTGCCTACCTGCGCGCCGGTACAGAAAACTCCCAACTGATGCAGGCGTTCGGTGTGAACGTACCGCTGCTGATTACCCTAACCTACGGGTTTGGGGTTGGGCTTGCCGCCTTTGCAGGCGTGCTGGCGGCACCGCTGTACCCGGTATCGCCCACTATGGGCTCAAGCCTATTGATTGTGGTGTTTGCGGTGGTCGTTATCGGCGGTATGGGCTCCATTTTAGGCGCCATTTTAACCGGCTTAGGCATGGGCATTATTGAAGGGTTAACCAAGGTGTACTACCCGGAAGCCTCTAATACCGTGATCTTTCTAGTGATGATCCTGGTACTCATGCTACGCCCCGCTGGGCTGTTCGGTAAGGAGGCATAACCATGACAACAACGCATACCACCTCGGCAACCCAGTTGCCCTCCGTGGTGCAGGAGCGTCAACGGCGCGCCAAGCTACGCCGCAATATGTTCTACCTTGTGCTGCTGGCGATGGGGTTAGTTGCTCCCTTTGTGGCGTACCCCGTCTTCTTGATGAAGATTCTCTGTTTTGCGCTGTTTGCCTGCGCTTTCAACCTACTGTTGGGCTACGCCGGGCTGCTCTCATTTGGCCATGCGGCCTTCCTAGCCACCGGCGGCTATGTGACCGGCTACTTGCTGGCCAGCTACCCAGGCTTAACGCCAGAGCTAGGCATTCTTGCGGGTACGTTAATGGCAACGCTGCTAGGCGTATTGTTTGGCGTGCTCTCTATTCGCCGCCAGGGCATTTACTTCGCCATGGTCACACTGGCGCTGGCACAGCTGATGTTCTTCGTGTTCGTGCAGTCGTCGTTCACCGGTGGGGAGGATGGCCTGCACGGTGTGCCGAGAGGGCACCTGTTTGGCGTGATCGATTTGAGCAGCAACTTGGCGATGTACTACTTCGTCTTCGCCGTGTTCGTGTTTGGCTTCGCGGTGATTCAGCGCACGGTTCATTCACCCTTTGGGCAAGTGCTGAAAGCCATTCGCGAGAACGAGCCCCGCGCCGTGTCGCTGGGCTACAACGTCGATGCCTACAAGCTGTTGGCTTTCGTTCTCTCGGCGGCGCTAGCAGGTTTGGCAGGTTCCACTAAAACCGTGGTGTTCCAGCTGGCCTCGCTCACCGATGCCCACTGGCATATGTCGGGTGAGGTGATTTTGATGACGCTGCTGGGCGGTGTAGGCACGCTGCTTGGCCCGCTGATGGGGGCAGGGCTAGTGGTTAGCCTGCAGCATCTGCTGGCGCAGTCGCCGTTGGGGAACTGGGTGAGCGTGATTCTGGGCATCATCTTTGTGGTGTGCGTGCTGAGCTTCCGTAGCGGCATCATCGGCGAGCTGGCCAAAATGTACCGTAAAAACTTTAAGTGATGGATTCCCGTTAACCGCGTCTGTCCGTGGATTGGGTGCCTTCGGGCACCCTTTTTTCTGCTTGTGAAATAAGGCCGTAAGCCCATTTCTACGCCAAAGGTCGTGGGGGATTTGGTTGCGCAAGGTAGGGTAAGAATATAAGTTAACGTAAACGTCAACATTGCTAATAATGACAACAGCTAATGCGTGACTTGCCTGCCGCCTGCCTAGGCGCGGTGCATCCACGCACTGTGGAGATACGCCATGAATTTTGAGCTAAGTGAAGACCAAGTCGCTTTTTCCGATATGGCCCGGGCGTTCGCCCAGAACGAGCTGGAGCCCCGCGCCGCCGAGTGGGACGCAGAATCTCTTTTCCCCGTCGATGTGATTCGTAAAGCAGGGGAGTTGGGCTTCTGTTCGCTCTACGCCCCGGAAAGTGTCGGCGGACTGGGCCTTTCCCGGCTCGATGCCAGCATTATTTTTGAACAGCTCTCGATGGGCTGCACCTCCACCACCGCGTACCTCACCATCCACAACATGGTGACCTGGATGCTGGCGGACTTCGGCACACCGGACGCCGTGGCGCAGTGGGGCGAAAAGCTGGCGACCGGCGAGCTATTGGGCTCTTACTGCTTAACCGAACCCAACGCAGGCTCCGATGCGGCCTCGCTGAAAACCACCGCCAAGCGCGATGGCGAGCACTACGTGCTGAACGGCAGCAAGATGTTTATTTCCGGCGCGGGTAGCACCGATTTCCTGGTGGTGATGGCGCGCACCGGCGGCGAAGGCCCCAGCGGCGTTTCCGCCTTCGCGGTGGATGCCAAGAGCGAGGGCATCAGCTATGGCCGCAAAGAGGACAAAATGGGCTGGAACAGCCAGCCCACCCGCATGATTACCTTTGAAGACGTGCGTGTACCCGCTAACCACCTGCTGGGCAACGAGGGCGACGGCTTCAAAATCGCCATGAAGGGCCTGGACGGCGGGCGCATCAACATTGCGACGTGTTCGATCGGCACCGCTCAGCAGGCGCTCAATAAAGCCCGCGAGTATATGCTAGAGCGCAAGCAGTTCGGTAAGCGCCTGGCCGAGTTCCAAGCGCTGCAGTTTCGCCTAGCCGATATGGTGACCGAGCTGGTGGCCGCCCGCCAACTGGTGCGCATGGCCGCCACCAAGCTGGATGCAGGCCACCCGGATGCCACCACCTACTGCGCCATGGCCAAACGGTTCGCTACCGATGTGGGCTTCAAGGTGTGCGACGAAGCGCTGCAGCTCTACGGCGGCAATGGCTACATTAAGGAGTACCCGATGGAGCGCTACGTGCGCGACACCCGCGTACACCGTATTCTGGAAGGCACTAACGAGATTATGCGGCTGATTATTTCCCGCCGCGTACTGGCCGACGGTGCCGCTGAGCTATAGCCGCCAGGGCACATATCACCAAGCCCCGAGCATATAAGGACAAACCATGAGTTGCGTACTATTTGAAGAGCACACTACCCAAGATGGCCACGTGATTGGCGAGATTACCTTGAACGCCGAGCGCTCGCTCAACGCGCTCACGCTGGAGATGATCGAAGAGATCCTGCCGCGCCTAAACCAGTGGCAAAGCGACGAGCGGGTCGTAGCCGTGCTGCTGGATAGCGCAGGCGAAAAATCCTTCTGCGCCGGTGGCGATGTGGTCAACCTCTACAAAGCCATTCAAGGCGACGGCGCAGCCGATTTCCCCGAGCGCTTCTTCGAGAATGAGTACCGCCTGGATTACCAACTGCATACTTTCCCCAAGCCGGTGATCTGCTGGGGCAACGGCATCGTGATGGGCGGCGGCATGGGCCTGTTAAGCGGCAGTAGCCACCGCATCGTCACGGAAACCTCCCGGTTGGCTATGCCAGAAGTCACCATTGGGTTGTACCCGGATGTAGGCGCCAGCTGGTTCCTTAACCGCCTACCGGGCGGCGCTGGGCGGTTTCTGGCCATGACCGGCGGGCAAATTAATGCCCCGGACGCGGTTCACCTGGGCCTTGCCGACCGCGCCATTGCCAGCCACTACCGCGACGAGCTGGCCGAAAAGCTGCTAGCAGCCAGCTGGGGCGAAGGCGAACACACCGACGCCCACGGTGTGGTCAATCGCGTGCTGCGCGAGCTGGAACAGGCCTCCCAAGAAGTGTTCGCGGAGATGGAAGCGCCAGTTTATAAGTCGTCATCTTTAATTCGTGAGCTGATGGACCACGACACCGTCGAGCAGATGGTCGAGGCTGTGTTGGCAGTCGAGACCGACGACAAGTGGTTCAGCAAAGCGCAAAAAACCTTAGCCCACGGCAGCCCCGTTTCGGTCAAATTGATTCACGAGCAGCTTGCCCGCGCCAAGCATATGTCGCTGGCGGAAGTGTTTCAGTTTGAGCTTTCGCTCTCTGTGCAGTGCTGCCGCCACCGGGAGTTCCCCGAAGGCGTGCGCGCGCTGCTGGTGGATAAAGACGGCCAGCCAAGCTGGACCTACCCAGACGTGGCCTCGGTCGAGCCTTCCTTTATAGACGAGCTGCTGGCACCCGCATGGGACACCAGCCCGCTGGCAGATCTTAAATAACGCACACCGCACTCTCTACAACACGCTAATAAGGACAAAAAGATGACTACCGTTGCGTTTATTGGTTTAGGCAATATGGGCGGCCCGATGGCTGCCAACCTGGCGAAAGCAGGTTTTATCGTGCGCGCTTTCGACCTTTCCGCCCAAGCGCTGGAAACCGCGAAATCCCAAGGCTGCGACGTTGCCGCCACCGCCACAGAGGCCGCTACCGACGCCGATTTCATTATTTCCATGCTGCCCGCAGGCAAGCACGTGCGCGGGCTTTACGTGGATGGTGACGCGCCGCTGTTTGAAGTAATTAAACCAAGCGCGCTGGTGATTGACTGCTCGACCATTGATGCTGATACCGCCCGTCACGTAGCCGCTGCTGGCGCTGAAAAGGGCATCGGCTTTGTAGATGCGCCGGTTTCCGGTGGGGTAGGCGGTGCCCAAGCGGGCACGCTGACCTTTATTGTGGGCGGTTCGGAGGCTCAGTTCGCCCAGGCGCAGCCAGTGCTGCAAGCCATGGGTAAAAACATCTTCCACGCAGGCGACCACGGCGCGGGGCAGGTCGCCAAAGTGTGCAATAACATGCTGCTCTCGATTCTGATGGCGGGCACCTGCGAAGCGATCAACATGGGCGTCAAAAACGGCCTAGACCCCGCCGTGCTTTCGGAAATCATGAAGCAAAGCTCCGGCGGCAACTGGGCGCTGAACGTCTACAACCCCTACCCAGGGGTGATGGAAAACGCCCCCGCCTCGAAAGGCTACCAGGGCGGCTTCCAGGTGGATCTAATGATCAAAGACTTAGGCCTCGCCATGGACGTGAGCCAGCAATGCGCATCCCCCGTGCCCATGGGCTCCGCCGCCCGTTCGTTGTTCACCCTGCACAAAGCAGGCGGCAACGGCAAACTCGACTTCTCCAGCCTGCTCAAGCTGTATCAGGATAAGGGTGAGTAGTGAGTGGTAAGTGGTAAATCGTGAGGGGGTGGCGTAGCGCGTGGTAACGAGCAGCGCGAGGCACCCGCGAAGGGCGGCAACGCCGCCCTGGTCGCGCCACAAAACTAACCAACAACAAGGATTGCCATGATTACGCTTTGGGGCCGCAACAACTCCACCAACGTCAAAAAAGTGCTCTGGGCACTGGAAGAACTGGAACTACCGTTCGAGCAGATCATGGCAGGCCTGCAACACGGCGTAAACGACACGCCAGAATACCTCGCCATGAACCCCAACGGCTTGGTGCCGCTGCTTAAAGATGACGCCACCCAAAGCGTGCTGTGGGAGTCCAACACCATCATCCGCTACCTAGCGGCTCAGTACGGCCCCAACCATTTATGGATTGCAAACCCTGCCAAAAGGGCGCAAATGGAAAAGTGGATGGATTGGTCTAGCAGCTTGCTAACCCCCGCCCACCGCACCATTTTGATGGGCTATGTACGCACCCCGCCGGAGCAGCGCGATAGCTCACTGCTAGACCCCGCCATCGCCACCTGCGAAAAACTCTTCGCCCAGCTAGACGCCGCGTTAAGCCAGCAGTCCTGGTTCTCTGGTGATGAATTCGGCCTTGCCGATATCGCCATCGCCCCGTTCACCTACAATCTCTTAAACAGCGGCCTTACTTGGCAGCCCCGCCCGCATCTACAGCGCTGGGTAGAGCAGCTCGCCGAACGCCCCGCCTACCGCAAAATAGTGATGATTCCCGTTACTTAAAAGGCTATTGCTAACCCAACGAGCAACCACGCCCACGAGCTAAACACATCTTGTAGTGCGTGATAACGAGCAACGCGAGGCAACCGCGAGGGGCAGCAACGCTGCCCTGGGCTGTTATCTATATACTTAATTAAGCTACCGGCTGTTATCACAACATTTGAATTTAGTGCTTGTGAAAGTGCTTGTGAAAGTGCTTGTGAAAGTGCTTGTGAAAGTGCTGCTGGGAACGCATGTGGGAGGGCGCTTCAGCGCGCGACGATTCAGCCACCCAAGCCCACCTAAAACCCAGCCTCCAATAATGCCAACTCCTGATCTAACCCCTTTAACACCTCACACCCCAACCCATGCCGCTCAGCGCTCTCAATCAATGGCCCCAAAATCGCCCCGCGTTCGGTAAGCCGCCTCGCCTCCACATCCTGCAACATAGAGGCTTTATTATTCGCCGTGTACTCCACCACCTGCCACACTAACGCTAGCCACACGGCGTCACCTTCACCACCATTCGGCGGGGCAACCTCTTCCTTCGCTAAAATCGCAGCCACTTCCTTCACCACGGCAACCACACGGCCCGAGTAGGCATCACCACGAAGTTCCCCATTGCGCACGCCATGCAACGCCACCAGGGGGTTAATCACCGCGTTGACCGCTAGCTTCTGCCACAGGCGGCTACGAATATCGCCCACTGCCGTAGCGGGAAACCCAGCCTCACTCAACAGCGCCGCTAAGAATTCCGCTAACCCTGGGTGCTGGTTATCCAAATCCCCGATAAACGTTGGCCCACGGCCTGCGTGTACCACGCCATCATCCCCGGTTAAGTACGCCCCCTGAGTCGTGGTAGCGCACAGCACCGGCCCAGGCCACGTTTGGGTAATGCGCGGCTGGGTATAAAAACCGTTCTGCCACAGCACCAGCGGGGTAGAGGGGGGCAGCAGGCTGGCAATACTCGAAAGCGCCGCCTCGGCAGCCATCGCTTTGGTAGTGATATGCACAAACGCAGGCGGCTTAGGGGCATTAGCCACCAACTGTTTAGCGGCGAGTGAGGTTAAGTACTGATCACGCGCTTCGCCTTCTGGCGTGGTGAGCACCTGCCGCGTAGGCAATTCACGGCGGCCAATCACCGCCACCTCCACAAACGGGGCCAGCGAGTGCGCCAATAAACGGCCAATGGCCCCAGGGCCAAGAATCCAGTGGGTTGTCATGGGTAAAGCATCTTCAGCAACGAGAGTGCCGCCAAGCTTACCGTGTTCGGTGTGGGGAGGCTAAGCTAAGGGAAACGCTGCACACATCCCGCCACAGCTGTCATCTGCCCTGCCAGCCGGCTAATCCGGCTGGCAGGGGAAACAGACCACCTTCGCTGATCAGAAAGCGACCGCTGATGCAGTGAAAGTGCCATTATGAGCGTTTCAGCCGCTTAGAGACGAATTGATCAGCGGTTCCTGAAGGTAAGCTTTTTTGTAACTTTATGTTTCGCGATTTGCTTCCAATTGCTCAATCATTTTGCGGGCAGCATTAGAGGGCGTGCGGTTGTTATGTACTAGATAGCCCAACGGACGATGGATGGGCGCGGTGTCTACGGGTAGCGCTACTAGCTCGCTGTCGAGCATTTTTTCGGGTAACAGGCTCCATCCTAAACCAACGCCACACATCATTTTGAGCGTTTCAAGGTAGTTGGTGGACATGCTCACGGGCAGGTTAAGACCTGCTTCTTCAAAGCGCTGGCCAATCAGCGTGCGGGTAAAGGTTTTGGCTCCCGGCAATATGCAGTTCACTTCACACAGTTCCGCCAAGCTCAGGGGCTTGTCATCAGCACGGCTGCGTTGGGCCAGCGGGTGGTCTTTGGCGCAGACAAAACACAGCCGGTCTCGCCAAAGCTCGACTACCTGCAGTTGTTCAACGGGGTGAGGGGCGAGCGTCACAATGGCCATTTCCAGCGTGCCATCCATTACGCCCTGGTAGGCCAGTTCGGAATCTAAAAAGTGCAGGTCTAACGCGACTTCTGGGTGGCGCTGGGTGTACTGCTTTAATAGCGGCGGCAGCCGGTGCAAACCAATATGGTGGCTGGTGGCGAGCGTCAGTTTGCCGCCCACTTGACCAGAGAGATTCGCCAGCGCGCGGCGGCTGTCTTCCACGGTAAACAGAATGCGCTGAGCTTTGGGTAGCAGCACGTTACCCGCCTCGGTGAGTGCGATGCGCCGTCCAATGCGGTCGAAGAGCCGCGTGCCCAGCAAGTCTTCCAGTGTGGCGATGCGCTTGCTGACGGCGGGCTGCGTGAGATGGAGCTGCTCGGCAGCGCGGGAGAAGCTCTGGGTTTCCGCCACGGCGAGAAAGGCTTGCAGGCTTTGGGTATCCACGGCGGCTCCTGGTCATTTATTCCTATTTGGAATCTAAAGTATGAATAACATGAATTGCTTTTATGCACGAGTCGCGTAACACTCCTGTTCATCGCAATTTAAGCAGCACGCAGAGGCTGCCATACCGAACTAGCAGGGCACTGCCCAGGAGAGCCACATGTCAGGTCAAACCCTTTACGACAAACTCTGGAACCAGCACTTGGTGAAACAGCGCGATGATGGTACGGCGCTGATCTACATCGACCGCCAGTTGCTCCACGAAGTGACCTCGCCCCAGGCGTTTGAAGGCCTGCGTTTGGCCAACCGTAAGCCCTGGCGTTTGGATGCCAACCTGGCAACGCCGGACCACAACGTGCCCACCACGGTGAAAGAGCGCGCCGAGGGCAATAGCGGCATTAAAGACCCGGTCTCGCTTATTCAGGTGCAAACCCTGGACGATAACTGCGTCGAGTACGGCATCGAAGAGTTCAAAATCAACGACCCACGCCAGGGTATCGTGCACGTGGTAGGCCCCGAGCAGGGCGCTACATTGCCCGGTATGACCGTGGTATGCGGCGACTCCCACACCGCCACTCACGGCGCATTTGGTGCCTTGGCTCACGGTATTGGTACGTCAGAAGTGGAGCATGTATTAGCCACTCAGTGCCTGCTGGCGCAAAAAATGAAAAACATGCAGGTGCGTGTCGAAGGAAAGCTGGGCCTGGGCGTGACCGCAAAAGACGTAGTGCTGGCGATTATCGGCAAGATTGGCACCGCAGGCGGCACAGGCTACGCCATCGAGTTCGCTGGCAGCGCCATCGAGTCGCTCTCCATGGAAGGCCGCATGACGGTGTGCAACATGGCGATTGAAGCGGGTGCTCGCGTGGGCCTGATCGCCGTGGACGATACCACTATCGACTACCTCGCCGAGCGCCCCTTTGCGCCCACCGCCGAGCAGTGGGAAGCCGCCGTAGCCGATTGGCGCAACCTGGTGTCGGATGCAGACGCCCACTTCGATAAAGTGGTGACGCTGAAAGCCGAAGAGATCGAACCGCAGGTGAGCTGGGGCACCAGCCCGGAAATGGTCACCGGTATTTCAGGCCAAGTACCCGACCCGCAAGCCGCCGATGACGAAACCGTTCAGCGCAGCCACGCCCGCGCGTTGGAGTACATGGGCTTGCAGGCGAATCAGAAGATCACCGATATCAAGTTGGATAAAGTCTTTATCGGTTCCTGTACTAACTCGCGTATTGAAGACCTGCGTGAAGCGGCAAAAGTGGCCAAGGGCAACAAGGTGGCCGATTCCATCAAACTGGCCATGGTGGTGCCGGGTTCAGGCTTGGTGAAGCGCCAAGCGGAAGCGGAAGGCCTGGACAAAATCTTCATTGAGGCGGGTTTTGAATGGCGCGAGCCGGGCTGCTCCATGTGTCTGGCCATGAATGCCGACAAGCTGGGCGCAGGCGAGCATTGTGCGTCTACCTCTAACCGTAACTTCGAGGGTCGCCAGGGCTACGGTGGTCGTACTCACTTGGTCAGCCCTGCCATGGCAGCGGCAGCGGCGATTGCCGGTCACTTTGTCGATGTACGCACCTTACCCGCTAACGACGCCACACACGCGCAGGAGGCCTAAGTCATGAAAAAGTTTGAACGTTTTGAAGGCATCGTCGCGCCGCTGGATCGCGCTAATGTCGACACCGACCTGATCATTCCCAAGCAGTTTTTGAAGTCCATCAAGCGGACCGGCTTTGGCGTCAATTTGTTCGACGAGCTGCGCTATTTGGATGAAGGCCAGCCGGGTCAGGACTGCTCCCAGCGCCCGCTGAATCCGGATTTCGTCTTGAACCAGCCGCGCTACCAGGGCGCCGAGGTACTGCTGGCGCGGCGTAACTTCGGCTGCGGTAGCTCCCGCGAACACGCCCCTTGGGCGCTGGAAGATTTCGGTTTTAAAGTCGTGATTGCCCCGAGCTTTGCCGATATTTTCTACAACAACGCCTTCAAGAACGGCATTCTGCTGATCACCCTGGCGGAAGAGGAAGTGGATCGCCTGTTTGCTGAAGTAGAGGCCAACGAGGGTTATCAGTTAGATATCGACCTTGAGCACCAGCGGGTGATCACGCCCAGCGGCGAAATTCTGGAGTTTGAGGTGGACGCATTCCGCAAGCACTGCCTGCTGAATGGCTTGGACGATATTGGCATCACCCTGCAAGACGAAGACGCTATTCGTAGCTTTGAAGAGAAGCATCGCCAGCAGCGCCCGTGGCTGTTCCGCCAGCCAGCTTAGCGTCCACTCACCGAGTAATGGCAAGGGCAAGTCTATGCGAGGGTCTTTTGCCATGGATGGCAAAAGTAGCGCCCAGGGAGGGGTTCACAGCGCCCTCGCAGAGAGTTGCCATGGGCTATGAATATCTAAATTATCAGTGCTAAGGATTGAGCATGACTCATAAAGTGTTACTGCTGCCCGGTGATGGTATCGGCCCGGAAATCGCGGCTCAGGCGGCGCGGTTATTGAAAGCCTGCCAAGAGGCGGGCTTGGATATCGAGGTAGAAGAGGGCTTGGTGGGCGGTTCCGCTTACGATGTCCACGGCGAGCCGCTGCCCGCTGAAACACTGGAAAAAGCCAAAGCCGCCAGCGCCATTCTGCTGGGTGCGGTGGGTGGCCCCAAGTGGGATAAACTCGAAGACCTTTCCAAGCGCCCTGAAAAAGGCCTGCTGGGGCTGCGTAAGAATCTCGGTCTGTTCGGCAACCTTCGCCCGGCCATGCTCTACCCGCAGCTAGCCAGCGCTTCCAGCCTAAAGCCGGAGTTGGTGGCGGGCTTGGATATCATGATCGTGCGGGAACTGACCGGAGGCATATACTTCGGGCAGCCGCGCGGTATCGAAGAGCGCAACGGTGAGCGCGTTGGTTTCAACACCTATGTCTACTCCGAAAGCGAAATTGAGCGCATTGGCCGCGTCGCCTTTGAGATGGCCCAGAAGCGGGGCAAAAAGCTCTGCTCAGTAGATAAAGCCAATGTGCTGGAAGTCACTATTCTGTGGCGTGAGGTCATGGAGCGGCTGGCGCCGGAGTACCCGGATGTCGAGCTGTCCCACATGTACGTGGACAACGCTGCCATGCAGCTGGTGCGCGCGCCGAAGCAGTTCGATGTGGTGGTAACCGGCAACATGTTTGGTGACATTCTCTCCGATGCCGCCGCCATGCTGACAGGCTCCATTGGCATGCTGCCGTCTGCCTCGCTCAACGAGAGCGGTCAGGGCATGTACGAACCTTGCCATGGCAGCGCGCCGGATATCGCGGGCCAAAACATCGCCAACCCGCTGGCTATGATGCTCTCCGTGGCGATGATGCTGCGTTACTCGCTCAATGAAACGGCGATGGCTGAGCGTATCGAAGCCGCCGTGGGTAGCGTGTTGGACGATGGCTTGCGCACCGCCGATATCGCCTCTGAAGGCATGAAGCGCGTCTCGACGGTTGAGATGGGGGACGCCGTACTCGCGGCGTTCGAGCATTATCAAGCATAAAGCGAGCTTGCTAACTAACTGATTCGCCTTGTTGCTTTGTAAACAGACCGCGTCGGCCGCCCTCAGGGGTGGCCGACGTCGTGTCTGATATGTGTGTATAATATAGGTCTCATTCTTAGTTGGAGGACTTCACATGTTGAAAGTCGGTTTCGTGGGATGGCGTGGCATGGTTGGCTCGGTGCTGATGCAGCGCATGCAGGAAGATGGTGATTTTAACGGCATTGAGCCGATCTTTTTCACCACTTCTCAAGTTGGCCAACCCGGCCCCGACATCGGCGTGGACGTGCCTCCGCTGAAAGATGCGTTTGCACTGGATGACCTGAAAGCGCTGGACGTGATCATCACCTGTCAGGGCGGTGACTACACCAAGAAGGTCTACGGCGACCTGCGCAGCGGCGGTTGGCAAGGCTACTGGATCGATGCCGCCAGCACCCTGCGGATGGAAGACGAAGCCACCATCATCCTCGACCCGGTGAACCGCAAGGTCATCGATGCGCAGCTGGCGAAAGGTGCCAAAACCTTCGTGGGTGGCAACTGCACCGTTAGCTTGATGCTGATGGGCTTAGGCGGCCTGTTTGAAGCCGATATGGTCGAGTGGATGACCTCCATGACCTACCAAGCGGCGTCTGGCTCCGGTGCCAAGCACATGCGCGAGCTGCTCAACCAGATGGGCCACCTGCGTGATAGCGTGGCCAGCGAATTGGCCGACCCGGCAAGCGCGATTCTGGACATCGACCGCAAAGTGACGGCAGCCATGCGTAGCGGTGATTTCCCCACTGACAACTTCGCTGCGCCGTTGGCAGGCAGCTTGTTGCCGTGGATCGACACCAAGCTCGATAACGGCCAGAGCCGTGAAGAGTGGAAGGGTAGCGTCGAGACCAATAAGATTCTGGGTCTTGAGAACAACCCGATTCCCATTGATGGCCTCTGCGTACGTATCGGTGCTATGCGCTCGCACAGCCAGGCGTTCACCATCAAGCTGAAGCAAGATGTGCCGCTGGATGAAATTGAAGAGCGTATTGCCAAGCATAACGAGTGGGTTAAGCTAATCCCCAACGATAAAGATGCCACCATTGCGGGCCTAACGCCTGCAGCTGCCACTGGCACGCTGCAAGTGCCGGTAGGCCGTCTGCGTAAGCTGAAAATGGGCGGTGAATACCTCTCTGCCTTCAGCGTTGGCGACCAACTGCTTTGGGGTGCTGCTGAGCCGCTCAAGCGCATGCTGAAAATTCTGCGTGAGCAGTAAGCGGTCGCGAAACACCGGCGTTTAATCGCTAGCTAAAAGTGGGAAGCTGTTCGCAGCTTCCCATTTTTTTGCCGTGACTTATGTTTCTAATCCATGGCTTCATGCAAATGTATGCGTTGAACATAACGGCATGATAAATACGCTATGATAAGAACGAACTAACTTATCTAGTCGCAACAGAATGCAGGTGTTGCATCGTGGCAGTGAATCGCAGGCAGTAGGGGCCCTACATGAAAAAGAAGCTGGCATGGTGGTTGTGGTTGCCACTGAGCGCTGTTAGCCCGTTGGCTTTAGCAGTTGGGCTTGGGCAAGCCACCGTGAATTCTCCGCTGCAATCGCCGCTAGATGCCACCGTGCCGCTGGTCGATGCCGCCGGTGTGGCGCTAGACGATGTACGCGTGGAAATAGCAAATGAAGCTGCCTTTAACGCGCTGGGCTTAGAGTGGACGCCGCTGGTCGCCAGCGTGCGCGCTGAATTACAGCATATGCCCGGTGGCCCACAGTTGGTGCTGCGTTCTGAGCAAGCGGTGAGCGAGCCATGGTTGGATCTCTTGGTCACCATCACTACGCCTGAAGGGCGGCGTACGGAAGCGATTATGCTGCTGTTTGACCCGCCCAATATGGTGAATGCACGCAGTCCATCGCATGAGCAGCAGAAAATTGCTCTACCCAATCGCCAGTCTGCCGCTTCTGCAGCCCCTGGCGTGCCAAACGGCGGTAGCACTTCCACAGCGAATAACACCGCTTATGTGGCAAGTGGCGATACGCTGTGGAGTGTGGCCGACCGGATTAAGCCCGATAATGCTAGCGTACAGCAGATGATAGTGGCGCTGGTGGATGCAAATCCGAGCGTTTTTCCCTCTGGCAATATCAATAGCCTGCGTGCTGGCCAAACGTTGGCGGTGCCGAGCCGGGAGCAGGTGATGGCGCGCTCTCCCGGTGAGGCAGCGCGTGCGGTACAAGCAATGCGGCGGACAAGTCAATCGCCGCCTGCCGAAGCGGCGGCAGAAATCCCGCAGGAAGAGCCGGGTCAGGCCACTGGTGATAGCGCTTCTGTCGCGGAGTCAGTGGCAGAGCCACTTGACGCTGAGCAGGCGCAAAATCCTGAAAGTGCGCTGGCTGGCCTTACTTTAGATGACGTCATAGAGCAGCTGGCCGAAAGCCAAGCCATGCTCCAACAAGTGCTTGAAGAGCGAGCCCAGCTGCGTATAGAGCTGGCTGAGCTACGCCAGGAGGTTGCTGCGTTAACCGAGGCGCTGAATGCCTCTCAGCAGGAGAGCCGCGCGGCTAATGCCGTCGCAACGGGGCTTTCGGTAGGTGCAGGGCGTGAGCAAGGCCAGGGCGCTTCACCTGAACCTACTGCCAATCAGGGCAGTGTGTTAGCGCCGCTGGCTGAGTATCGGTGGCCGCTAGCCAGTGCTGCCCTCGTGCTGTTGTTGGCAGGGTTAGTCTGGTCGCGCAAGCGCCGAGAGCGTCAGTGGGAAGATGCACCGGTAACCGAATGTTCCGTAACGCCTCCGCCGGCGTCTGCTGCGACAGCCTCAGGGCGCACGGAGCCGCATGTCGCGGAGCCTGCCCATGCTGCCCCTTTTGAATCACAGGCTGCTGAGCCAGAGCTGGAGACCGCAGCGTTTGATGAGGCGCCGGTAATGAAGCCCGGCATGGCTGCGCCAAATGAGGAGCCGCCAACGGTTAGTGACAGCGAAGCACCAAAAGAGTGGGAAGCGGACGAGGATGACGTGTTTACACGCAGCCAAGCATCGGGATTAGCGGCACAGCGTCAGCAGCATAAACCGGATAGCCAAGATCAGGTATCGCTAACGCCTTCGACGGCGAAACAGGAAACCAGTGCGCTCGATGATTTATCCCATGCCGATGAGCAGGAAAGCCCGAAGGAGGGCGTGGAGGACGAGATGTCGCCGCCTGATGAGGATCAGCGCTCTCAGCCCCTGGATTACTACATTGACTATAACCCCCCATCGCTAAAACAAGAGGAAATGGGTGAGGAGGGCGCGTATAACGATGGGCTGAACAGTGGCACGACAACCCCGTCTAAGAGCGCGAATCACACGCGGCGAGTGCCCGAAGAGGAGTGGGAAATCGAAGAGGTGGCATTCGAGCCGCGACGTCGGGATAATAGCTAACCTTCAAAATCCTCTAAATGACGTGGCTCGATGACGCTGTTCTACCACTTTGATGAGACACAACCGCTGGCTGGCCGTTTGGCGATGGGCGTTGAGTACGATGGCTCACGCTTTTGCGGCTTCCAGCGTTTAAAGCATGCGGCCTCTGTCCAGCAGGCCATCGAGGATGCGTTAGCCAAGGTGGCTGGCGCGCCGGTACGTATCCATGCCAGTGGGCGCACAGATTCAGGTGTACACGCCACGCGCCAAGTGATTCACTTCGACCCGCCGGTACAGCGTACCGAAAAGGCCTGGATCTTTGGCGCCAATACCAATCTACCCAGAGACGTGGCGGTGCGTTGGGTGAAGCCGGTGTCCGACGATTTTCATTCGCGCCTTGGCGCGCTGGCGCGCCGTTACCGCTATATCTTTCTGAATCAGATCAGCCGCCCGGTCATGGAGCGCCACAACGTCACCTGGTGTCGCGACCCGCTGGATGCCGATGCCATGCATCGTGCTGCCCAGGCGTTGGTTGGCGAGCATGACTTCAGTAGTTTTCGCGCCGCCGGTTGTCAGTCGAAAACCCCCTGGCGGCAAATGCACTTTGTGGAAGTGAAGCGTCACGGCCCGCTGGTGGTGATCGATATCCAAGGTAATGCCTTCCTGCATCACATGATCCGTAACATTGCCGGAGCGCTGGCCAGCGTTGGCCGGGGGGCGCAGGACGAAGGGCATATTGAGCGCCTGCTGGCGATGAAAAATCGCCAGAAGGGCGATGTCACGGCGCCTGCCTGCGGCCTGCATTTCGTCGACTCCATCTACGATGAGCGTTTCGAGCTACCCAAAGAGCCGCTAGGCCCGAATCTACTCGCCTTTACTGGGGAGTGGACCGGAGAGCGCGTATTGCCGGAAAGCCCTCGGGTGGCCGCAAGGCGGCGGCTGACGTTCTCCAAGCAAGCGAAACCTGAGCAGCAGGAGACTTCCTCATGAGCCAGCTGATGACACGCACGCGTATCAAATTTTG
Organism: Halomonas sp. Cn5-12; assembly: GCF_021532545.1. Lineage (NCBI taxonomy): Bacteria > Pseudomonadati > Pseudomonadota > Gammaproteobacteria > Oceanospirillales > Halomonadaceae > Halomonas > Halomonas sp. Cn5-12. The sequence continues at coordinate 85,251 of NZ_JAKGAY010000001.1, read as the reverse complement.
TGGGCTCACTCGCCCCGAAGATATCGCCAAAGCGGTGGCATTGGGTGTCGATGCGCTAGGTTTTGTGATGTGGCCGAAAAGTAGCCGCAGCATTACCCCTGAGGCCCTGCGGGTACTTGCCGCACAGGTGCCTGCGTTTGTGACCCGCGTGGGGCTATTTGTGAACCAGCCTGCCGAGCTGATTGAGCAGTGTCTGCCGCATTTAGATCTTATTCAGTTCCACGGCGATGAGTCGGCGGCGTTTTGCCAACAGTTTGGGCGGCCCTGGATTAAAGCGCTGCGCATGCGCGATGACATCGACCTACACGAGGCGGCAAAAGAGTACGCGGCGGCGCAAGCGCTGCTGTTAGATGCCTACCGCCCGGGCGTGCCGGGTGGAACTGGCGAGACCTTTGATTGGTCTAGAATCCCCGCAACCTTGGAAAAACCTGTTATCCTCGCGGGTGGGCTAACAGCCAATAATATTGCCGCCGCGGTGACTCAGGTAGCGCCGTATGCGGTTGATGTTTCAGGCGGTATTGAGGCATCCCCCGGTGTTAAAGAGGCCGAGTTAATGGCCGCTTTTGTTCGTCATGTGGCGCAGGCCAATACGCATTAAGCGTTACCACCTGTGTGCACTCAGAATTACGATGCGTGGCTCACCGCGAACGTGGGCGCGCTAGACGTTTGTTCATTCATTTTTGCCTTTTCTGGCGATCCTGTGAGGTATGCCTGTGACTGTCTCAGCAACTGAAACCAAGTTCAGCGACCTGACCCGAATGCCGGATGCCCGTGGTCATTTTGGCCCCTACGGCGGCCGGTTTGTGTCAGAAACCTTAAGCTTTGCGCTGGAAGAGTTGGAGCAGATTTATCTGAGTTTGCGTGATGATCCGGATTTTCAGGCCGAGTTTGATCGTGACCTGGCTCACTACGTTGGCCGTCCTTCTCCGCTGTATCACGCCAAGCGCTGGTCAGAGTCGTTAGGCGGCGCGCAAATCTGGCTGAAGCGGGAAGACCTCAACCACACGGGCGCTCATAAGGTTAATAACACCATTGGTCAGGCGCTGTTGGCGAAAAAGACCGGCAAGCCGCGCGTGATTGCTGAAACCGGTGCTGGCCAGCACGGCGTTGCCACAGCCACTGTAGCCGCCCGCTTGGGCCTTGAGTGCGATATCTATATGGGGGCTGCCGATGTGCAGCGCCAGAAGCTCAACGTTTACCGCATGCGTCTGCTGGGTGCCCGGGTTATCCCGGTGGAGTCTGGCACCCGTACACTTAAAGACGCCATGAACGAAGCCCTGCGCGACTGGGTAACGAACGTGGATAATACCTTCTATATCATCGGTACCGTGGCGGGTCCGCACCCATATCCGCAGTTGGTGCGTGATTTTAATGCCGTGGTGGGCCGCGAAGCCCGTCGCCAGTCACTAGAGCAAATCGGCCGTTTACCCGATGCGCTGGTCGCCTGCGTGGGCGGTGGCTCCAACGCACTGGGGCTTTTCTACCCGTTTGTAGAAGATGACGCAGTGGCCATGTACGGCGTGGAAGCCGGTGGCGATGGGGTAGAGACAGGCCGTCACGCCGCACCGCTCTCATCTAACGCGCCGCGTGGCGTGCTGCACGGCAACCGAACTTACCTGATGTCGGATGAGGCGGGGCAGGTGTCGGATACGCACTCTATTTCTGCAGGCCTAGATTATCCCGGCGTTGGCCCCGAACACGCGCTGTGGAAAGACGTGGGCCGGGTTAACTATGTAGCCGCGAACGATAAAGAGGTGCTGGAAGCTTTCCGTGAGCTGACCCACATGGAGGGCATCATGCCCGCGCTGGAGTCGGCCCATGCGTTGGCCCATGCCAAGGTGCTGGCCCCCACCATGCGTCCGGATCAGCATATCGTGGTGAACCTCTCGGGTCGTGGTGATAAAGACATCATGACCGTTGCGAAAATCGACGGCATCGAGTTTTAAGGGCGAGCATGAATCGTATTGACCAGCGTTTTTCAGAATTGAAGCAGCAGGGTCGCAAAGCCCTGATTCCTTATATCACCGCAGGCGATCCAGCACCGCAGTACACAGTGGGCTTCATGCATGCCCTGGTCGAGGCGGGTGCCGACGTGATCGAGCTTGGGGTGCCATTTTCAGACCCCATGGCCGATGGCCCGGTGATTCAGAAAGCCTGCGAGCGGGCGCTGAAACAGGGCACCCGCTTGGTCGATCTGCTGGACATGGTGGCCGAATTCCGCCAGACCGACACCACGACGCCCATCGTCTTGATGGGCTATCTCAACCCCATCGAGCGCATCGGTTACGAAATGTTTGCCGACAAGGCCGCAAGCGTTGGGGTGGATGGCGTGCTGGTGGTGGATATGCCGCCTGAAGAGGCCGAAGAGTTCGGTCCGCTGTTGAAAGCCCGGGACTTGGCTGCGATTTTCCTCGTTGCGCCTACCACTTCCCACGCCCGTGCCGCTACAATATGCGCCCACGGTGAGGGCTACCTTTACTATGTTTCGCTGAAAGGTGTCACCGGTGCGGCCACGTTGAACGCTGAAGACGTGGCCGAGCACCTTGCGCCGCTGCGGGATATGACCGATTTACCGCTTTGCGTTGGTTTTGGTATTCGCGATGGTGTGACGGCTGCCGAAGTGGCAAAAGTTGCCGACGGCGTGATTGTGGGCAGTGCACTGGTTAACCGTATTGCCGATAGCGTCGATGCGCCTGAAACGATCGCCGGGCAGTTAAAAAGCGTGCTGGCAGAAATGCGCACCGCGATGGACGCCTAAGCGCGTTCCCTCATCGTCTACACTGAATTGATTGACGACACTCATCAGGCTTGGCGCTGCCAAGCCTTGACGTACACGGAAGCCTTTTTGATATGAGCTGGTTAGACAAGATCGTGCCCTCCATGGGGCGTATCCAGCGTAAAGACCGTCGTGCCAGCGTGCCCGATGGTCTCTGGCGTAAATGTCCCAAATGTGAAGCCGTTCTCTACCTGCCTGAATTAGAGAAACATCACAGCGTATGCCCCAAGTGTGAGCATCATTTACGCTTAACGGCGCGCAAACGCTTGGACTGGTTCCTGGATAAACAGGGGCGCGAAGAGATCGCGGCAGAGATTGAGCCGAATGATCGCCTCAAATTCCGCGACTCCAAGAAGTACAAAGACCGCCTGACCGCAGCGCAAAAAGAGACTGGCGAGAAAGACGCGCTGGTGGCGATGCGCGGCGAGCTGGATGGCTTGCCGATCGTTGCTGTGGCGTTTGAGTTCACCTTTATGGGTGGTTCTATGGGCGCTGTGGTGGGTGAGAAATTTGTACGTGCCGCCACCATCGCTCTGGAAGAGGGCATTCCGTTGGTCTGCTTTGCTGCCTCGGGTGGTGCGCGTATGCAGGAAGCGCTGTTCTCGCTGATGCAGATGGCGAAAACCTCAGCGGCCCTTGAGAAACTCAAGCAGGCGGGCGTGCCCTATATTTCGGTGCTGACTGACCCCGTGTTTGGTGGTGTTTCGGCTTCCTTGGCGATGTTGGGCGATCTAAATATTGCCGAGCCCAACGCGCTAATTGGTTTTGCTGGCCCCCGTGTTATTGAGCAAACCGTGCGTGAAACGCTGCCGGAAGGTTTCCAGCGCAGTGAGTTCCTGCTAGAGCACGGCACGGTGGACATGATTGTTCACCGCCACGATATGCGTGCCCGCGTGGGTGGCGTGCTACGTAAGCTGACACATCAAAGTGCTAACCCTGCTGAAGGTGATCTGCCCGAAGCTGACGTGGTTGAGCCGGTGGCCAATGAAGAGCAGCTAGCGGAAGCGGCAGAGACATCTGCTCAAGCGGATTCTCGTCACGCGACGAGCGATGACGCTTCACGCAATGCCTAATACCTTAGCCGAATGGCTTCATCACCTTGAAACCCTGCATCCCGTAGGGATCGATATGGGGCTGGAGCGTGTTTCTCTGGTGGCCAAGCGTATGGGGTTGCTAGAGCGCGCCATTGCGAAACAGGTCATCACGGTAGCAGGTACCAATGGCAAGGGGTCTACCCTTGCCATGATAGATGCTGTCGCTCGTGCCCACGGGTTACGGGCGGGTACTTATACCTCTCCGCACTTGCTGCGTTACAACGAACGCGTGACGGTGGATGGCCGGGAAGCCAGCGACCAGCGTTTGGTGGAAGGCTTTCAGCAAGTAGAAAGCGCCCGTTTACAAGAGCCTTCAATTAGCCTCACGTATTTCGAAGCTGGCACGCTGTGTGCGCTGTGGTGCTTGGCTAATGCCACATTGGATATTGCGATTCTGGAAGTGGGGCTGGGCGGCCGTTTAGACGCGGTGAATATTATTGACGCGGATGTGGCTATCGTGACCACGATTGCGCTTGATCACGCGAATTTTCTAGGCAACGATCTTGAACAGATCGGGCGAGAAAAGGCGGGTATTTTTCGCCCGCTAAAACCCGCTGTGCTAGGTAGCCAGTCGCTTCCGCCAAGCGTGTTGGAATCAGCAATAGCGATAGCGGCCCATAGCTACGCACTAGGCACCGCCTTCAGTCATAGCGCTGGTGAGACGGTAGGCAACCCCTGGTGCTGGCATGGCCTTACTGCCGATGGCAGTACACTTTCGCTGGATGGTTTACCAGACCCTGGATTGCCAATTGATAATGCCGCCACGGCGCTTCAAGCGCTGGCCTTAGCGGGTGTCACTTTGCAGTTAAACACGGTGCGCAAAGCGCTGCGTACGGTAACGCTCTCCGGGCGAATGCAGTGGGTAGGGCAGTGGTGTTTGGACGTAGGGCATAACCCTCATGCGGCACACTACGTGGCCCGCCGTTTGCCCGCACCACCCAAAGGGGGTCGTCAGTGGGCGTTGATTGGTATGCTTAACGACAAAGATGCCGACGGTGTGATTCAGGCGCTTTTGCCAAGTATCACGGACTGGGTGTGCGTTACCCTTGAAGGTGAGCGTGGCCGTTCTGCAGACGAGTTAGCCAAACGTATTACGTCGCTGGGCGGACACGTGTATTATTGCGCCGACTCCCCCGCAGCGGGGGTTGCCAAGCTTGCCAAGCAGCTAGCCCCAGAGGACCGCGTGCTGGCCACCGGCTCATTCTTCACGGTAGCTGAGTTACTGGCCATGCCACTGCCGCAAGCAGCGCCGCGGGCACGCTAAGCTTGATGGAGAGGGATATGAAATACGGTAAAACGGAACGCATTAGTGGCATCGTGATACTGCTGGCGCTACTGGCCATCGTTGTCCCTTGGTTGATGAGCGACCCCGCACCTCGGGAAGAGCGCCCTCAGCCCACCTTTGTAATCGAACAGCCTGTGGATGTGGAGCGTCAAGATGTGCCCGTGCCTGACATGCCTGACACCATTGATACACCTGCACCGTCGTCACCTGTCCTTACCGATGAAGCGCTGGATGAGCCGATAGAGGAAATACCTCGAGCGCCACAAACAGATCAAGTAGCGAGCTCTAGTTCTGATGAAGGTTCATCGTCGCAAACCGCTGCTGCCGAGCCTAGCCAACAAGCGCCTTCGCAGCCCAGCCGTGAACCGGATTCTCCGCCGCAAGAAGACCCCATTGCCGCGCTGGTCGCAGCGAATGAGAGCCGCAATAGCGGTGCCTCCGTAGCACCCTCTGCTCAGCAGCAGGGTGAGTGGGCAGTCCAGGTGGGCAGCTTTGGTGATACCGCCAATGCCCAGCGTATTAGCGACCAGCTAAGCGGTGAAGGTTTTAGCGTGTTTCAGCGCGCCCGTGATAACAATCTGACTACTGTATTAGTAGGCCCTTACGCCACGTCTGAGGATGGTGAGGCAGCGATGGCGCTTATCAAACAGCGTATTAATGTGCAGGGTTTGCTTGTTCGAGTAAGAGATTAACGATGGCATTGACCTGGATTGATGCGCTGTTTTTAGCCGTTCTTGGGCTTTCGATGCTGGCGGGCTTTGTGCGCGGTTTCGTGCGCGAGTCGCTTGGCTTAGCTGCTTGGGTCGTTGCGTTAATGGTCGCACGTGTTTTGGCGGAGCCCGTTGCAGAGTTAATGAGCGGCTTTATTGAGAGCTTTGATGCACGCTTAGTGCTGGCATTTGCTCTGGTGATTTTTGCCGTCATTCTGTTATGTGGCATTGTTATTCGCGTGGTGCATGCGGCCGTTGAATGGGTTGGCATGGGGTTGTTGAATCGATTTGCAGGTGCTGCCTTTGGGATAGCCCGCGGGGCGGTGATTCTGCTAGTGGCTACTGTGTTGATTACCCTAACGCCGCTGGCTGAGCTCCAGGCTTGGCAGCAAGCATCGTTACGGCCAACCTTTATTGAGCTTCGCGATTGGGCGGTCAGCCAGCTAGACCAATGGGAGCGGGAGCTGCCGACACCGCCTGAGTCGCTGCGCGATATTTCACTACCTGAACTGCGTCGCCCACAGCCGACGCTACCCTCCAGCAGCGCCCCTGAGGTTGAGTAACGGGAACTGCCAGAAAATTCTCCGCTGGTGCTGCTTCCAGCGCCAGTGCTTGTCAGTTTGATGAACGTACGGGCTTGCGTCAGTAAGCCATGGTATTAAAGCGAGGTAACTGGAATGTGCGGTATAGTGGGCCTTCTGGCCAAGCAGGCAGTAAATCAGGGAATCTACGATGCCCTGACCGTACTTCAGCATCGGGGCCAAGACGCTGCCGGAATGATGACTTGGAATGAGGGACGCTTCCTACTGCGCAAGAGTAACGGATTAGTTCGTGACGTCTTCCATACTCGCCACATGGCACGCCTGAAAGGCAACCTGGGCATTGGTCACGTTCGCTATCCGACAGCTGGCTCCTCCAGTGAGGCAGAATCACAGCCTTTCTACGTTAACTCTCCTTACGGCATTGCGCTGGCCCACAACGGTAACCTGACCAACTCAGAGCAGTTGAAGCAGGAGCTGTTCTCCACGGATCTTCGCCATATCAATACCAGCTCTGACTCGGAAGTGCTGTTGAATGTGTTCGCCCATGAATTGGGCAAGCAGGGGCTGCATCTAGAGGCTGAGGATATTTTCGATGCGGTTCGTAGAGTGCACCGGCGCTGCAAAGGCGGCTACGCGGCGGTCGCGATTATTAATGGGTTTGGTATGGTGGCGTTCCGTGACCCTCACGGTATTCGTCCGGTGGTGTTTGGTACCCGTCAGGATGCTGATGGCCAAGAGGTGATGATTGCCTCTGAGTCGGTGGCCCTGGACGTGGGTGGCTTCGAGCTGGAACGCGACCTTGGCCCCGGCGAAGCGATTTTTGTTGATATGCAGGGGCAAGTACACACCCAGGTATGTGCAGATCGCCCACAGCTACGCTCGTGCATTTTTGAGCATGTTTATCTGGCGCGTCCTGACTCTATCCTGGACGGTGCTTACGTTTACGGCACGCGGATGCAGATGGGTCGTAAGCTGGGTGATCGCATCTTGAGCGAGTGGCCGGATCACGATATCGATGTGGTTATTCCGATTCCCGATACCTCGCGTACTTCCGCTCTAGAGATGGCTCAGCATCTCGGCGTGACCTACCGCGAAGGCTTTATGAAGAACCGTTACATTGGCCGTACCTTTATTATGCCGGGTCAAACCCAGCGCAAAAAATCGGTACGCCAAAAGCTGAACGCCATTGATGTGGAGTTCAAAGGCAAGAATGTACTGCTAGTGGATGACTCCATCGTACGAGGTACCACCTGCAAACAGATTATTCAGATGGCGCGAGATGCCGGTGCGCGTAAGGTTTACTTTGCCTCTGCCGCGCCGCCCGTTCGTTACCCCAACGTTTATGGGATTGATATGCCAGCGGCGTCTGAGCTGATCGCCCATGGTCGTACTGAAGAGGAAGTTGGGCAGCTGATCGGTGCCGACCGCATCTTCTATCAGGATCTGGAAGATCTCAAAGACGCCTGCCGCGAAGTAAATCCTGACATGGAAGCCTTCGACTGTTCAGTGTTTGACGGTAACTACGTCACTGGCGACATCGACGATGCGTATTTGGCCGTCTTGGAAGCCAGCCGTAACGATGCAGCAAAAGATCAGAGCGCGGGTGACCACGCGCTGGTCGATATGCATAATCAAGACGACGATCTGGACGATTAAGTGTCACGCTACCTGCGGTGCCCAAGTGGCCCGCAGGAGAAATGTGTATGTGGTGCAATAATTAGCATTTTGAAATCGCGTTTGGAATAAGGGGCTCTGCCATGCACGAAGATAGCCATCAGGATGAGTGGTCGCTTGAGACGCTCGCTATTCGCTCGGGCCACCACCGCACGTTTGAGCAGGAGCACTCGGAACCCATTTTTCCCACATCAAGCTTTGTGTACGAGAGTGCTGCCGAGGCGGCACGCAAGTTTGGTGGTAAAGAGCCAGGCAATGTTTACTCGCGCTTTACGAACCCTACCGTACATACCTTCGAGCGCCGTCTAGCGGCGCTTGAAGATGGTGAACGCTGCGTGGCGACTAGCTCTGGCATGTCAGCCATTCTCTCAACGGCGCTGGCACTGCTTTCGGCAGGCGATGAGATTGTGGCGTCTCGTTCGCTATTTGGCTCCACGGTCAGCCTGTTTGATAAGTATCTGGGCAAGTTCGGTATCACAACGCGCTATGTGGAGCTTTCCAACTTGGCCGCGTGGGAAGAGGCGATCAGCCCTAAGACCAAGCTGCTGTTTGCTGAAACGCCTTCAAACCCGCTTTCCGAAGTGGCGGATATCCCTGCGCTGGCGGCGCTCGCCAAGCGTAGCGGTGCACTGCTCGCCATTGATAACTGCTTTTTGACCCCCGCACTGCAAAAGCCTATCGCGCTAGGTGCGGACTTGGTCATTCACTCTGCCACGAAATATCTGGATGGTCAGGGACGCGCAGTAGGCGGAGCCGTGGTAGGCAAGCATGACGTGCTGGAAGAAGTTTTTGGTGTCGTGCGCACCTGTGGACCTTGCATGAGCCCGTTTAATGCGTGGATTTTCACCAAAGGCTTGGAAACCCTCTCACTGCGTATGAAAGCGCACTGTGAAAACGCACTGGCACTGGCGCTCTGGCTAGATCAGCACCCGGCCGTCAACCGCGTCTACTACAGCGGGCTGGAAGCACATCCTCAACATGTGTTAGCGAAACAGCAGCAGCAGGGCTTTGGTGCGGTGCTCGGTTTTGAGGTGAAAGGTGGGCAAGAGGGCGCTTGGCAGGTCATTGATGCCACGCGCATGCTTTCCATTACCGGGAACTTAGGTGATGTAAAAACCACTATTACGCATCCGGCAACCACCACGCATGGCCGTCTCTCGGACGCACAAAAAGCGGCGGCAGGCATTTCGCCGGGCTTGGTTCGTGTGGCTGTTGGGCTTGAAAGTCAGGAAGATATTCAGCGTGACTTGGCACGAGGCCTAGATGTACTAGCCGCCCAGTAAGGAACATTGGTTCAAGCTAAATAAAAAACCCACCGTGAGGTGGGTTTTTGTCATCTAAGGAGCTAAGCGTTTCTGCGTTGGACAGCAGCGCTTACCTGTCTTAGGAGGCGTTGCGATGCGGCAGGTCAGACTGCGCAATCTGGTCATTGTTGCTGTTTGAGTGACGCGCTTCAGAGCTAGGCTCGATAACGGTGTTTTTAGCAGCATCACCGTTTACACGCGTCAGATCAGCGGGCGTCAGGTTTAAGCTTTCTGTGCTGTGGTTCACAGAAGAGCTGGCCTGAACGATTTCATTGAGCTCAGCAGAGCCTTGTTCGGCTAGAGCCGCTGTAGAGGTCAATGTTAGGGCGATAGCGGAAATAAGGGTCAATTTTTTCATGGGTCATACTCTCTATAGATAGTGGATTCGTTTAAAAGCGTTGTGATGTGTCGTGTCAGAAAGTGCGCTAATAATAAGTGCGCTAAACAAATAGTAAAATTGATTAAAATTGCTGGGTTTGTTCGATTTTTTAAACTTTCGTCTAAGATGCTAGGCTTGGAACATGTCGTGGAGAATTTGTGAAGAAGCATCAGAGTCATTAGCGACATAACCAATGGTTTTTACGAACGATGTATTCTGCTTTTTTCAGCAGAGTTTTTGCCGGTGAAACGGTATGCTCATTACGAAACGAGCGGGCAGACCCTTGCGGGCAGTTTTATATGGGGAATCAAGGATGTTGCGGAACACACGCAGCGGTTGGGGTGTCATTAGTATTCTTTTTCACTGGCTCAGTGCCCTGGCGATCATTGGGTTGTTTATTTTGGGCTGGTGGATGACCGGATTGGGTTATTACGATCCTTGGTATAACCAAGGCCCCTGGGTTCATCGCTCGATAGGTATTTTGTTACTGTTGGTGACTGTAGGCCGCTTGATTTGGCGTTTTGTACAGCCCACGCCTGCGGCAGAAGGTAGCCGCATTGAACGCGCGGCGGCACATCTAGGCCATATAGCGCTTTATGTACTATTACTGCTTGTGTTGACCAGTGGCTATTTGATTTCCACAGCGAATGGCCGCGGTATTAGCGTGTTTGGATGGTTTGAGATTCCTGCGGTGCTGTACGATCTGCCGAATCAGGCAAGCCTTGCGGGGGAGGTTCATTGGTATAGCGCGATTGCGCTAATGCTGTTGGCGGGTGGTCATGCCCTGGCAGCGTTAGTACATCACTACCGGTATCGTCATACAACGCTGAGTCGGATGGTAAACCCCCGCTATAGCCGAACCAGCCTCTGATTGCTGGGTGACAATTTTTGAACGCTGTCGGGTAAGGTAGAGGCAATGCCGACAGTGCCCATAAAGGAAAGAAAGGAGATGGAAATAATGATGAAGAAAAGCGTAATGGCAGTGGCCGTAGCGGCAGCGGCGATGGTTCCTTTGAGCCAAGCACAGGCAGCGGACTACCAGATTGATACGGAAGGCCAGCACGCCTTCGTTCAATTCAAAATTAACCACCTGGGCTTCTCCTACATCCTGGGCAGCTTTGAAGAGTTCGGCGGCCAGTTCTCTTACGATGCTGACGATCTGGACGCTTCTTCTGTCGAAATGGAAGTTCAAATTGATAGTCTGACCAGTAATCATGCTGAGCGTGACCGTCACATCTTGAGTGGTGACTTCCTGAATGCCAGCGAATTCCCTACCGCTACTTTCACGTCTACCAGCTTTGAGTCTACCGGCGATAACGAAGGTGTGGTTACGGGTGAGTTGACGCTGCACGGCCAAACGCAAGAGATCGAAATGCCGGTAACCCTGATGGGCGAAGGTGAAGATCCCTGGGGCAATTACCGTGCAGGTTTTGAAGGCAGCACGATGCTTACCCTCGGCGATTTCGGTATTAACATGAGCGATTTCCCGGAAGTTATGCACGAAGTTGAGCTGTACGTGACGTTTGAAGGTATTCGCCAGTAAGCGATACGGTTTAAAAACGCCGCCACCCTAACGGGTGGTGGCGTTTTTTTGCGTTTAGTATTCCTACATTTATGACGCTAAGGAGTCAGTTTTTGGCAGCTGTCATGCAACAACGCGAGTTGGCGATAACCCTATGGCGGCAAACGTGGCCGATGGCCATTGGCGTACTGGCGCTATTGGGTTTTCAGCTTGTGGACAGTGCGTTTATCGCACGTTTAGGCACTGCGCCGCTGGCGGCTCAGTCGTTTACCTTTCCTCTGTCGTTTTTGATCATTGGTATACAGGTGGGAATGGGCATTGCCATCGCCGCGCTGATTTCCAGAGCATTAGGAGCAGGAGAGCAGGCGAGGGCCAAGCGGCTCTCCAGTCTGGTGCTGATTGCTGGTGGGGCGGTGATTGCCGTACTGGCAGTGGCGTTATGGCTGCTTCAGGTGCCGCTCTTTCAGCTGCTGGGGGCGGACGAAACGGCGCTGACGTATATTCGTGCCTACTGGGGGCCTCAGCTATTTTCTGCCTGGTTAGGGGCGCTGCTTTACTTTATGTATAGCGTTTTTCGTGCTCACGGTGATACACGCATGCCCGGCAAGATGATGGTGCTCAGTAGCCTGATCAACCTAGCGCTCGATCCGCTGTTTATTTTTGGTGTAGGTGGCTGGGAAGGTTGGGGGCTTCCGGGGGCAGCGTGGGCGACTGCCGTGGCGTTTTCCGTTGGGCTGTTGCTAACAGGGGCTAAATTGCGGCGCTGTCAGTGGGCGACAATGGATGATATTGGGCAAGAAGCTGTGCGCTCATGGCGGCCTTTTACAGGCATTGCCGCTCCCGCGATGGTCAGCCAGTTAATGCCGCCGCTGGCGGCAATGCTTGCCATTGCCGCAGTGGCGGGCTTAGGCGACACCCAAGTAGCGGCGTGGGGGTTAGCGAGTCGCCTTGAGACGCTATCGCTCATGGTGATTTTAGCGATGACCATGTCGTTGCCCCCTTGGCTGGGGCGCTGTTATGGCGCGGGGGATTGGGGGCAAATTCAGCAGCTTATGCGCCTAGCATTAAAAGTGGCCGTGATCTGGCAGCTAAGCCTTGGCGTGCTGCTGGCGTTAGCGTCGCCGTGGGTGGCCATGGCCTTGGCGGGCAATCCAGAGGTGCAGAGTGAACTTGCTCTGCTGATTCGCTTTATGCTGCCAAGCTATGCGGCACTTGGTGTCTGTATGCTGGTCGTATCGGCCGGTAATGCGCTGGGATGGCCGCTTAGGGCAATGCTGCTTTCTAGTGCGCGGCTGTTTATCTGCTACCTGCCCTGTTTATGGCTAGGGGCAGCGCTATTTGGCTGGACGGGCCTCGCTGCTGGTGCAGCTATCGGCAATTTACTGGCCGGGCTAACGGCCTGGGTCTTGCTGAAGCGTATCCTCTCCCGCCCGCATCGGCAGGCGGGAGCGTCAGGCTAGCTTAGCGTTTATAGGGGGCTTCTTGGAACGAGAAGTACGTAAACAGCAGGGCCATGGCTAAGTAGCCCATCACAAATTCCGGCGCGGCGTTAAAAGCGAGTTTGGGCGCATGCATTAAGCCGACAAACGAGAAGCCTGCAGCTATCACAGCAAACGCGGCCGCCCGTCGGAATTGATGATCAATCACAGACACCGTCATGGCGCCCAAGAAAATGGCCATAAACATAGCGCCTTGCCCCATCACCACAATTGCGCTGGAGATATCGCTCACAACTTCGCCTGCACCCCGGTTAAAGCGTGTCATGACGTAGTTGGCGAAGTAGGGCAACATGGCCAGCGCAATGGCGGGGTAGTAGCGGGTATCGTTAGCTTGGAACGCCGTGGCAATCATCGACATGCCCACAAATACCAGAATGGGGGCAACGACGGAGACCGGAATAATGGCGGCCAGGGCGGCAATCAGCCCAAACATGGTGGCCAGTGCATAGACGGCACCGTTGAGCAGGCTGTAACCGCGACCCGCGCCCATCCATTTCGCGCCCACCGTAGCGATATAAACCGTCGTTGGGAATACGCCACCAAACAGCGCGCCGATCATGGTGCCTACTCCGTCTACCGCTTGGCATTCACGCACGTCGTATTTGTCCCCTGCGGCTTCCATTGCCTCGACATTGTTCATAGTTTCGATGGCGTTATAGAGAGTAATCGGTAGCACGACGGTGAGCACGGCCAGCATACCGGTAAACAGCAGGCCTAGCCCTTCAAACCAGGCGAGGTTAGGTAGCAGCGGGTAAAAGCCCAAATGAGTGAAGGCATCGCTGAATCGCTCGCTACCCGCATCGCCAATCAGATAGGCCATGGCGGTGCCAACGACAATGGCAAACAGTGAGGTGGGCAGCTTGAAGGGCATGCTAACCCGGGCAACCAAACCGACAATAATAATACCCAGTACCAACAAGCCGATGACGGGCATTTCCAGCGTTTTGAACAGCATTTCACCGGCAATAAACGTCAGCGCTACGCCCGCGACTGCCCCCAACATGGCGGCACGGGGGAGGTGATATTGCACCCAGCGGCCAATCACGCTAATCACGGCTTCAATAGCACCGCTGATAAAGCAGGCTGCCACGGCGACTTTCCAGGCTAGCTCCGCATCACCCGTTAGCTGTTTGGCAGGTAACAGGACGCCAAATAGAAACACAAACATTACGGGGGTAGAGATGCCGTAGGAGAGGGCGGTAACGTCGCTGCGGTTCTCGTTGCGAGCAAGTCTTGAGGCACTCCAAGCGTAATAAAAATTGCCTACCATCACCGCAACTGCGGCGCCGGGGAGTACTTGGCCGTAAACAATCGAGGTGGGGAACCCCATGCCTAACATCGTAATCGCGATGATAACGAAGTTGGCAATATTGTTTTGAAAGAGCGCGAAGAAGGCGTCGGTATCTTCTTTTTTGTACCACGGGTAGTGAGTGTTGGCAGCCGCCATGTTAGGCCTCTTGGTTATGGTGTGTTGTATACAAGGCAGCGCTGAGTGTGCCGAATATTTGACTAATCGGTCAAGCGTTGCTTTGCAGCGAGCGCCGCGCGGGCGCCCCAGGCTCTGGCGGCGAACGCGCAATTGTACACAACATTTGCCAAGGGGTTGATAATCTTATGGCTTTTCGAAATAGCCAGTTGTTACCAACAAAAACGCCCAGGCGCTTGGCCTGGGCGTGGATAGCGTATGCTGTTGGTTAGTCGTTAACCGCAGCAATGGCTTTGGCGAGGTAGGGCAGATTTTCATGGGAGAAGCCTGCCACGTTCGCGCGGCCAGAGCGCACCATATAGATGCCGAACTCGTCGCGCAGACGATCTACCTGTTCCGGTGTGAGGCCGGTGTAAGAGAACATGCCGCGCTGCTCGGCAACGCAGGCGTACTTCTCATCGAGACCGTAAGGCTTCAGCGCATCAACGAAGTCACGACGCAGCGTGTTGATCCGGTCACGCATTTCGGTCAGCTCTTCGCGCCACATGGCAGAAAGCTCTGCATCATGCAAAATCTCGCTGACAATCGCACCGCCGTGGGCTGGCGGGTTAGAGTAGTTTTCACGGGCCACAATAGCCACCTGGGAGCGAACGTTCTCCATCTGCTCTGCGTCTTTAGCGACTAGAATTAAGCAGCCTGTGCGCTCACAGTAAATGCCAAAGTTCTTGGAGCAGGAACTGGTGATGATCACTTCATCCAGGTTTTCAGCTAGCAGGCGAACGCCATAGGCGTCTTCATCAAGGCCTTCACCGAAACCTTGGTAAGCGAAGTCGACGAGTGGCAACAAATGGCGCTCTTTCAGTACCGCCAGCACTTCTTGCCACTGCTGTTGAGAAAGATCAAAACCGGTCGGGTTGTGGCAGCAGGCATGCAATACCACTACATCGCCTTCGGGGATCTTTTTCAGCGCGGCCAACATACCATCAAAATCTAAACGGTTGTCGGCATCTACATAGGGGTACTTATGCAGTTCAATGCCGGCAGCGGTGAAAATACCGTGGTGGTTCGGCCAAGTGGGGTCGCTGACCCAAATGCCTTTACCTGGCAGTTGGCTGGCAATAAAGTCGGCTGCCAGACGTAAGGCACCGGTGCCGCCAGGGGACTGGGTAGCGCTGGCGCGGTTGGCTTTTAGCACCGCAGAGTCAGCGCCCAATACCATCGGCAGAACGACATTGCCATAAGCGGGTGCACCGTGGGAGCCAATGTAGGTTTTGGTGGTTTCATTCTTGAGCAGGCGAGCTTCTGCTTCCTTGACGGCGCGCATGACCGGCGTGTTGCCAGCGGCGTCGCGGTATACACCAACACCAAGGTCCACTTTCTGCGGGTTGGTATCTTTTTTGAAAGCTTCGATCAGCCCGAGAATGGCATCTCCAGGGACTCGCTCAATTTGCTCAAACATTTATTCGGCTACCTCGTCGGTTCTGGCGGCAAGAATGAAGTCATTAAGATGCAGGCCGTTTATTTTATGAGACCACCACGTCACCGTGGTTTTGCCCCACTCGGTCACCAATGCTGGGTGATGGCCAGCCTGCTCTGCGACATCACCAACACGCTGGCTAAACGCTAGCGCATCAGCAAAATTACGAAACGTAAATTGTCTCGTCAGCTTCATGATGCCATCGTGCTCGATAATCTGCCACTCTGGAAGCGCCTTAAGATGCGCTTGGCATGCGTCATAAGAGAGCGGTATAGCGCTACCGCTGCAGGGTTCGCACTGCGACTGAGCAAGAGATGTCATAGTGTTAGTCTCCAGGGTTGACTTATCTATCAGGGTAGAAGGCAGACACAGTCACGACCAACATCCTTTGCACTATATAACGCTCGATCGGCCCGTTCGATCAGGCTCACCAGTGGCTCTCCGCAACGATATTCAGCCACGCCAATGCTGAGTGTGACGTTACCCTGGCCAATGCCAAAATCGTAGTCTGCAATGGTGTGGCGTAAACGGTCGGCAAGCTTATGGCATTGCTGCAGCGAGGTAAGCGGCAGCACTACCATAAACTCTTCACCTCCTAGCCTTGCCACCATATCTTCACAGCGAAGCAGTGACTGCGTCACATCGGCTAGCTGTGCCAGAACGCTATCACCTTGTAGATGACCCCAGCGGTCGTTGAGCCGTTTGAAGTGGTCGATGTCGATCATCATAATCGAAAGCGGCGTACCGTGGCGTGTGCTCAGCGATGTGAGGTGGGTTAATTGCCCCATCAGTTTGCGCCGATTAGGTAGGCCGGTCAGCGGGTCGGTATCGCTTAGTTTGCGCAAGCGAAGCTCTTCCAGCACTTGGTCAGTAATATCCAGCATAATGCCGTTCCAGCGTACCCCCGTCTCCATTGGCTCGGGGTTAGCGCTAACGGCGATCCAGTGCGGTTTTGCTTTAGGAAAGGGCAGCCTGAAACGCGTATTTAACGGCAGCATCCAGCGCGCGGAGCGCTCAATGGCTGACATCACCTTAGGGTGATCATTACCTGTCAACTGTTCGATTAGTTGGCTTGCATTGGTCGCTAGCTGCTGTCTGTCAACATAAGCAAGCGCCATGCCGCCGCCCTCTAGGTAAGGGAAGTGCATATGGCCGCTATGGGAGCGATAGAATTGAAAAAGCACCCCAGGGATATGTGGAACTAAGGTATCAGCACTTTGAGGAATGGCGACAGGAGGTACAGGTGCATCATTCACGGGCATGCGTGAATCTCCAATTTTATGCCTGTTGTAATTTAGCCGTGAAGATTAGCGGTAAAATCGTAAACAATATGTAAGCTTTTGCTGACAATTCATCTTTTTTTAATATTTTTTGGTAATTAAAAATTGCTTATCTATTCCATTTTTGTTGTTTTGCCGTAAAAATGACAAAAGTTGGGCGGATTATGCTTTTTATTCTTTTTTTGAAATATTAAAAAATAATTTAATTCTATTTGGTGGTCGCTTTGGTTACGCAGAAATTACACACGGGCGCCGTT
The DNA here is from genome assembly GCF_021532545.1 of Halomonas sp. Cn5-12. Classification (NCBI taxonomy): domain Bacteria; kingdom Pseudomonadati; phylum Pseudomonadota; class Gammaproteobacteria; order Oceanospirillales; family Halomonadaceae; genus Halomonas; species Halomonas sp. Cn5-12. The sequence continues at coordinate 68,026 of NZ_JAKGAY010000001.1, read as the reverse complement.
ACGGCAACAGCATCTGAAGCGGCGCCGCGTTCCCAGGGGCGCGTTAGCTTGGTAGGGGCTGGCCCAGGAGACCCTGATTTATTAACGTTAAAGGCTTACAAACGACTTTTGAGTGCGGAAGTCGTGCTGTATGACCGCTTGGTTAGCGATGAAATTTTGGCACTGTTACCCGCAGAGACCGCGCGCCACTACGTGGGCAAAGCGCGCTCCTCCCATAGCGTCCCGCAGGAGGATATCAATCAATCGCTGGTAGAGTGGGCTAGGCAAGGAAAGCAGGTGGTACGCCTGAAAGGCGGTGATCCATTTATTTTTGGGCGCGGTGGTGAAGAGCTTGAAACGCTGGTCGCCGCTAATGTGCCCGTTGAGGTAGTGCCTGGCATTACCGCCGCTTCCGGATGTGCAGCTTATGCGGGCATTCCGTTGACGCATCGCGACCATGCGCAGTCGGTGCGGTTTGTGACCGGACATCTTCAGCATGGCGAATTTACCCTAGATTGGCCCACCTTAGCTCAGCCTGGCCAAACGCTGGTGTTTTATATGGGGTTGAGCAATCTCACGTTGATCTGTCAGGAGCTGATTGCTCATGGTTTAAACCCAGCAACACCTCTTGCACTGATTGAGCAAGGCACTACACAACAGCAACGAACCCACATAGGCACACTACAGCATTTGCCGGATGGCTTTTTAGCAGGTGACATTAAGCCACCCACGCTGTTAATAATTGGTAGCGTGGTATCGCTGCACCGGACGCTTTCATGGTTTGAGACTGATAGCGGAACAGCAGTTGGTTTTTCAGAGGGTAAGCATGCGCGTTTAACAGATGGTTGAGCGTTTTGAGAGCCAAGCCGGGTGGCGTTATGTAATTGTCTGTGTATGCTAGTAAAGAACACTTTTAAAAAACGATCATTCACTTATCGTGCTACTTGCCACTAACGCTGCTAACGCCAGTAGCCAAGCAAAAAGAGGGGCGCAGCATGTCAGAAGAAAACCGTTCAGATCAGTACACGCCAGGCCACAAGCCGGATATGAAAACGCTGTTTAAGGATAACCGGGTCAAAGGTATTGCCGGTATTGCAGCCATTGCGGTGATCTGGGCCATTATGGCGCAATCCAATTCAGGCACCCACCAGGAGCGTGTAGAGGCGCTTGAAGGGCAGCTCGCCAGCGTTGAGCAAGAGAATACTGAGCTCAGCCAGCGCCTGTCGGAAGTAGAGCAGGCCGAAACTGATTTGACCGCGATGCGCGATGAAATGGCGTCTTTAGAGCAGCAGCAAGCAGAGGCAACCGCCAGCCTTGAGTCTGCTCAGGGAGATGTCAGCAGCGTACAGTCTCGTCTTGAAGAGTTAGAAAGCCAGCGTGAAACGCTGCAGCAGGAAGTCACTGCTTTGGAAGAGCAGCTTGCTAGCACCGAAAGCGAGTTGCAGTCGCTTCGTGAAGAGCGTGAGCAAGTGGTAAGTGAGCGCGATGAGGCGGAGGCGTCGCTTCAGCAGGTTGAAGAAGCTCGCCAAAGTGCTGAGGACGCTCGTCAGCAGGCAGAGTCTGCTCGTCAGGAAGCTGAAGAGCAGCGTCAGCAAGCTGTTGAAGAGCTAGGCGCCGCTGAAACCAAGCTAAGCGATCTTGAAACCCAAGTGACGGATGCCAATGAGCGCTTAGCGGCGCTTGAAGAGGAAATTGCTGCCCAGGAGAGCGAGCTGCAAACCTTGCAGGATGAGCGCGATAACGTGGTTGAAGAGCGTGACTCGCTGCAATCAGAAGTGGACTCTTTAACTCAGCTGCGCGAAGAAGAGCAGCAAAGCCTAGAGCAGGTTCGCACTGAAATGGACGACCTGATGGTGGCACTGGATATCGGTCGCGATGAAGTGGCTAAGGTCGAGAGCGATATCGAAACCCGTGAAGAGCAGCTAGCACGTTTAGAAGCGCAGTTGAGCGAGTGGCGCGATGAACTCTCTGCGCTGGATGAGCGTTTAAACGTAGAAGATGCTGCCTCTGGTGAGGTGCCCAGCCTAACGGGTGAACAGCAAAACCAACAAGATCAGCAAAATCAGGAAGGCCAGGACCAAGAAGATAGCGCTGGTGATGACAACAATGCAGAGAGCGAAGATGCCCAAGCGGCTGAAGAGAGCCAGCCAAGCAGCAACTAAGCACGGCGCCGTGGCTTCCGGGGGTTGATAACTCCTTTAGCGGATGTGGGGTGGTTTCCCACATCCGCTTTTGTTTGTTGGTTTAGAAATAGACCGCTGAGGAGTATCATTCACGCCATGTTCACGATAAACAAACAACGGGAGTGCCATTGATGGATGGTGTAAAACATATTGTGGCAGTGGCATCCGGCAAAGGTGGCGTTGGTAAATCCACCGTGACCGTCAATTTAGCGCTGGCGTTGTCTGCACAGGGCTATCGTGTAGGCGTTTTGGATGCCGATATTTATGGCCCCAGCCAGGCACAAATGCTGGGTGTAGAAGAGGGTGTGCGTCCTCAGGCGGCGGCAGATAATAAGTTTCTGCCGTTGGAAGCCCACGGTATTCAGGCCATGTCGATGGCGTTTATGGTTAACACGCGGGATGCCATGGTGTGGCGTGGCCCGATGGTAGTGGGTGCGTTTCAACAGATGCTGACCCAAACCCAGTGGGACAACCTGGATTTTCTGCTGATCGATATGCCGCCGGGCACGGGTGACATCCAGCTAACGCTGGCGCAGAAAGTGCCGGTATCTGGTGCTGTGATCGTCACGACACCACAGGACATCGCGCTATTGGATGCCCGTAAAGGCATCGAAATGTTCCGCAAAGTGAACGTGCCAGTGCTGGGCGTGGTGGAGAACATGAGCCTGTACCACTGCGAGAAGTGCGGCCATGAAGCCGCTATTTTTGGCACTGGCGGTGGCGATCGTATTGCAGAGGAGTACGACACTACCGTGTTGGGACGTTTGCCGCTGACCCTGTCGATTCGCGAGCTGGCAGATTCTGGACGCCCAAGCGTGGTTTCCGAGCCAGACAGTGCCGTTAGCCGTACCTTTGCCGAGATTGCCAGCCAAGTAGCGCAGTCCGTCAGTGCTAGCCAAAGCGGCGGCCCTACGATTTCTTTTAGCGAGTGATGAAGTAACCGATGAGCATTAAATCAGACAAGTGGATTCGCCGAATGGCGCAAAGCGATGCCATGATCGAGCCTTTCGAGGCAGAGCAGGTGCGCTATGTGAACGATCAGCGGGTGATCTCCTATGGCACTTCCAGCTACGGCTACGATGTACGCTGCGCCGATGAGTTTAAGGTATTTACCAACATTCACTCGGCGATTGTTGACCCTAAAGCCTTCGACGACAAAAGCTTTGTCGATGTGAAGGGCGATGTTTGCATCATTCCGCCAAACTCTTTTGCGCTGGCGCGGACGGTGGAGTATTTCCGCATCCCGCGTAATGTGCTGACCATTTGTCTGGGCAAATCCACCTACGCGCGCTGTGGCATCATCGTCAACGTGACGCCGCTGGAGCCTGAGTGGGAAGGACACGTGACGCTGGAATTCTCCAACACCACCAACCTGCCCGCGAAGATCTATGCCCATGAAGGCGTCGCCCAGATGCTCTTCCTGGAGTCGGATGAGGTGTGTGAAACCTCTTATAAAGATAGGGGTGGTAAGTACATGGGCCAACGTGGCGTGACGTTGCCGCGTACCTAATACGCCTTCTGTGCTACTAAAAAAGCCTTGCCGCATCACTGCGGCAAGGCTTTTTTTAACGGAGGCTCTGCTGAGAAATTAGGCGTCGTCGATCTCTTCATCCAGCTCTTCAGCGGCATCCGCATGGGAGAGGCGCATGCCGTACGGCGGAAGCGGGTGGCCGTCCATGGTGGCACCCTCTGCGTTGTACTGCAGGCGTCCTTCCAGGAACCACTGCACCGCAATCGGGAAGATCAGGTGCTCGCGCGCGTGGACTTTCTCCTTTAGCGTCTCCACCGTGTCATCTGGGTTAACCTGCAGCTCCGCTTGCAGCACAACGGGACCGCCATCGAGCTCTTCAGTGACAAAGTGTACGCTGCAGCCGTGGTGCGAGGCGCCATCAGCTAATGCGCGTGCATGGGTGTTCAAGCCCTGGTAAGCCGGCAGCAGTGAGGGGTGAATATTAAGCATCCGCCCCAAGAAACGCTGTACAAAACGCGGTGTTAGAATGCGCATAAAGCCCGCTAGAACGATAACGTCTGGCTCGTGGCGTTCTATCACCTTGATCAGCGCGCCATCGTAAGCATCGCGGCTATCATATTCACGATGAGGAAGTACTACCGCTTCGATGCCAGCTTCATGGGCACGTTTCAAGCCATAGGCATCGGGCTCGTTGGAGATCACTGCAACGATCTCACCGCCCAAGCGGTCATGCTGCTGAGCATCAATGAGCGCCTGTAGATTACTGCCGCTGCCAGAGATCAGTACCACCACGCGGCGTGCGCCCACAGGATCAGGCGTCATGCCGTTTAGGGTGTCGCTGCTGTAGTCGGTGCTGCTCATGCGTTGTGGCTCGCTTGGGCGTGGTCGAGTACGACCGCCTCGTCCTGGCGCTGAATAATCTGACCGATTTGATAAACGGTCTCGCCCTGGGCCTCAAGGTGCGCCTTAGCGTTCGCTGCCTGCTCTGCGGGCACCACGATGACCATACCAATACCGCAGTTCAGCACGCGGTGCATTTCGGTTTCGTTGACGTTGCCTTTGGCCTGCAGCCAGTTAAACACTTCAGGGCGCTGCCAACTGGTCAAATCGATATGCGCTGCCAGGGTGTCTGGTAGAACGCGGGGGATATTTTCCAGCAGGCCGCCGCCAGTAATGTGCGAAAGGGCATGTACGGGAATGTCGGTGCCGCGCATCATGGAGAGCAGTGATTTTACATAGATGCGCGTAGGGGCCATCAAGGCATCGCCTAGTGGCTTGCCGTCAACGGTTTCTTCCAGGGAAGCATTGCTGACTTCTAGAATTTTACGAATCAGCGAGTAGCCGTTGGAGTGTGGGCCAGAGGAGGCCAGACCGAGCAGCACATCGCCTTCGGCCACCTTGCTGCCGTCGAGAATCTCTGACTTTTCTACGACGCCAACGCAGAAGCCAGCTAGGTCGTAGTCGCTGCCTTCGTACATGCCGGGCATTTCTGCGGTTTCACCACCTACCAGTGCGCAGCCTGCTAGCTCGCAGCCAGCGCCAATACCGGTCACTACGTCGGCAGCAATATCCACATCTAGTTTGCCCGTGGCATAGTAGTCCAGGAAAAGTAGCGGCTCGGCACCCGCCACGATCAAGTCATTCACACACATGGCTACCAGGTCGATGCCGATAGTGTCATGCTTGCCAAGATCCATTGCCAGACGCAGTTTAGTGCCCACCCCGTCTGTACCTGAGACGAGTACCGGCTGTTTATAACCCGCGGGCAGCTCGCACAGTGCCCCGAAACCGCCAAGGCCACCCATCACTTCAGGGCGTGATGTGCGCTTGGCAACGTGCTTGATACGATCAACAAGGGCGTTGCCGGCATCAATATCGACGCCTGCGTCTTTGTAGCTGAGAGAGGGAGTAGCCTGGGAGGGAGAGGTCTCGGTCATGACAGGTCCTGTGAAGCCTATGCAAAGCTGCAATGCGATTGTGCTGGCAAGTAGCCAGTGCCGGAGCAATAACGGGGTGCGATTGTATCACTCAGCGACGTAAGTCGCATCGATGTGACGCGTTATCAGGTGCGCTGCGAGCAACTTTTGTTACTATTCAAGCATTACCGCTGACCGTATATCCAGGAAGGAGCGTGGAATGAGAAACTCAAGGTGGGGAATTGCGCTACTTGTCGCGCTGGTTGGCACGGTTTACTTTCTCGATGCAGTACTGATGCCCTTTATTGCTGGGTTGATATTGGCGTACTTGGCCGACCCATTGACCAATTATTTCCAACGCCTGGGAATGAAGCGTACTTGGGCAGTCAGCAGCGTGTTTTTAGTCCTGATGATTGTTCTGGCGCTGAGCTTACTTATTCTTATTCCGCTGGTGGTACAACAGATTAAGCAACTGGGCGAAGCGCTCCCGGGCGTGCTTAACTGGATTGAAGGCGTATTGGCTCCACAGGTGCAAGAGTGGACGGGCTATGACCTCGCCTCCGAGCTGAGCAATGTACGTGAAACGCTGGTTGAAAACTGGCGTGATGCGGGTAGTTACGTTGCCCAGGCGTTAGGCCAGATTGGCCGCTCGGGCATGGCGTTTGTCTCTTGGGTCACCTATGTAGCGCTGATTCCTGTGGTGACGTTTTATTTGCTGCTGGATTGGGAGCGCATGCTTAACAATATGGCGAATCTAGTACCCCGCCAGTGGGTGGACGATACGTTTCGCTTGGCACGTCGCTGTGATGAGGTATTAGCCTCGTTTTTACGCGGTCAACTGCTGGTCATGCTTTGCTTGGGTATTATCTACGCAGTGGGTTTAACCCTGTTGGGGCTTAACTTTGGCCTGCTGATTGGTGTGCTCTCTGGGCTAGTGAGCATCGTGCCATTTTTAGGTTTTATCGTCGGGCTAGTAATTGCTCTGGTGGTGGCACTGTTTCAGTTTGATACGTGGTGGGCGCTATTAGGCGTCATTGCCGTGTTTGGTCTGGGGCAAGTGGCTGAAAGCGTGGTGCTGCAGCCGAAGCTATTAGGCGATAAGATTGGTCTGCATCCGGTAGCAGTTATTTTTGCCGTACTGGCGGGTGGGCATCTCTTTGGTTTAACTGGGGTGTTGTTAGCGCTTCCGGCGGCGGCGGTGATTATGGTGCTGCTGCGAGAAGTAAAAGATCGTTATAAAAATAGTGCGCTGTATGATGCACGGTCAGAACCATTAGAACAGCAAACACAGCATGATGAGCTGGGTCGCGACGACAAAAGGGAGTCATCATGAGCCGAGTACCGGCACAGCTACCGCTTGGGGTAGGGTTGCGCGACGATGCTACGTTTAATAATTACTACGCATCCAGTGCCAATGCTTCGTTGGTAGACCACTTAAGCCATCAGCTAATGCCTGGCTCAGAGCCGTTTCTTTATCTATGGGGCGCGCCGGGCAGTGGCCGTAGCCATCTTTTGCAAGCGGCCTGCCATGCGGCCTCTGATCAAGACAAACGAGCGCTCTATTTACCTCTGGCTGATTTAGGTCATTTCCCCCCGCTGATGCTAGAGGATATTGAGCGTCTTGATTTAGTCGCGATTGATGACCTTGAGTATGTGATAGGCCGTAAGCGCTGGGAGGAAGCGCTATTTCACGCCTTCAATCGCTTACGGGATGCGGGCAAAGCATTACTGATTGCCGCCAATAAGCCTCCACGCCACTTGGAAGTAGCCCTACCGGATTTGGCATCGCGTCTTGCCTGGGGGGTAACGTTTCACCTACATCCTATGGATGATAGTGATCGCTTGGCCGCCTTAAAGCTGCGTGCGAATGTCCGCGGGATGCAACTACCGGATGACGTTGGGCGCTACATTATGCATCGTGGCCCAAGGGAGTTAGGGGAGCTGTGTCGAGCGCTGGAAACGTTGGATCAAGCGTCACTCTCTGCGAAACGTAAACTCACCATTCCTTTCGTGAAATCCGCGCTTAATTGGTAAAACGCCCCTGCCAGAGAACTGGCAAGGGCGTCATCTAGCCGCTTTTAAGTTGCTGAATCGCTTTCGCGATCAGTTCAACATTAGGCAGTTTTGCTCATTTTGCTGGCAGTCGCTTGTGCCTGCTTAACGTTATCTTCCGTCAGCTTTTGGCTCTTCTGCAAGAAGTCCTGCTGCAGTGATACCACTTTGTCTGCATCACCTTTGACGCGCTCAGCCAACTCTTTGGCTACTTTCTGCTGGCCTTCCATGTAGCTGCGCAGGCCCTCAGCGTCTTTAACGCTCATCAGCTGGCGCATTTGTGCAATGCCAGTATCAACATAGGCTTTGTTAGCGTCTAGCTGAGCGTTTAGCAGTTTTTCAGAATAGTCGATGCTGAGGCTCATGTAGGCACGTGCCGGAGCCATAAACAGGTTATCGAACTGCTGAGTCATTTCATTGGTGTTAAAGGTACGCATAATCAACACTCCTGTGCCATTGCTAAGGTCTGTGGGCTGCTAAGCTAAACCCAAGACGATTCGTTTATCAGCGACGGCGAGCTAAGGAATGCACCGTTACTGATCTGGGTTATCTTGCATTGCAGCATAGCAAGCGGTTTTGTGCAGCGCAACAATTTGGGCAAAATAAACCTTGAAAACGCGCCCAGCCAGCTTGGTGGTTTACCAAACCGGGCGGGGTGGCTAGGCTGAAGCGTAGAGAGAATCGTTATCAATGGAGCGGTGTTAGTTCAAATGCCGCTGATGACTTAACAGGAGTGTGGAATGGATACGCGTATTGAACGAGATAGCATGGGAGAGCTTGAGGTACCGGCAAGGGCGCTTTACGGTGCCCAAACCCAGCGTGCCATTAATAATTTTCCCGTCTCAGGCACGCCCATGCCGGTGGCATTTGTGCATGCCGTGGCACGCATTAAGCTAGCGGCTGCTCGTAGCAATCACCAGCTAGGACTATTAGATGCCGAGCGCGCGCAGGCTATCGAAAAAGCCGCACAAGCGGTGATTGATGGCCAGCATGACGACCATTTCCCCATTGACGTTTTCCAGACTGGCTCGGGCACCTCCACCAATATGAACGTGAATGAGGTGCTGGCGACGTTGGCTAGCCGTGAAGGAGTCGAGGTGGCGCCTAACGATCACGTTAATATGGGCCAATCCAGTAACGATGTGATCCCGACGGCGATCCACCTCTCCGCCGCTATCGCCGTGAATGAGTCACTGAAGCCTGCATTAGTCGCGCTACAAGCGACCATTGATCGCCGTGCTGACGAACTCAGCCATGTCGTTAAAACCGGTCGCACCCATTTGATGGACGCTATGCCTTTGCGGATGGATCAAGAGTTAGGGGCGTGGTCTAGCCAGGTGGGGCAAGCCATTGAGCGCTTTGACAGTGCGGTGGTGCGGTTATGCCGCCTTGCCCAGGGTGGAACTGCAGTGGGTACGGGGATTAACGCGCCGGAGGGCTTTGCTGACTTAATGGCGAAAGAACTGAGCCAACAAACGGGCCTCTCTTTTGTTCCTAACGATAGCTTTTTTGCCAGCTTGGCTTCGCAAGACGCTGCGGTGGAATTATCCGGCCAGCTGAAAGGCTTCGCCTGCGTGGTGATGAAGATCGCCAACGACCTACGTTGGATGAACTCGGGGCCGCTGGCCGGGCTGGGTGAAATTGAGCTTGAGGCGCTGCAGCCGGGTAGCTCTATTATGCCGGGCAAAGTCAACCCGGTGATTCCCGAGTCGGCAGCACAGGCGGCGGCGCAGGTGATGGGGTTAGATACGGCGATCACAGTGGCGGGGCAGAGCGGCAATTTCCAGCTTAACGTTATGCTGCCGCTGGTGGCGTTTAATCTGCTCACGTCAATTACTCTGATGAGTAATACCGCCAAGCTGTTGGCTGAGCGTGCTATCGCAACTTTCAAAGTGCGTGAAGATAACCTGCAGGTGCCGCTGGCGCGTAACCCGATTTTGGTGACCGCGCTGAACAGTGTGATTGGCTACAACGCGGCCGCCGCGATTGCTAAAAAGGCATATCAAGGAGGACGGCCGATTATCGATGTCGCGGAAGAGGAAACGGACCTGGACCGCGCCACCCTAGAGCGCCTGCTTGATCCCACTGTATTAACGCAAGGCGGTCTGCCCGAGTAACCTATTCCATCCTACGCCTAGCGATTGGGCAAAACGGTTAAGTTTGCTGCGTCTCCGTTTTGCCCTTTTCAATGGTTTCGCTGGCTTCCTGGTGCTCTTCTTGACTGGCTTCTGGTGTTTCATGCTCGTTCTGGCGAGTAGGGCGATAGCAGAGTGTGGCCAGAATAGGGAAATGGTCAGACCCAAAGGCATCTAAGCGCTGCATGCTGTCCAGCGTAAAGTGTTCACTGACAAAGACGTGATCTAACGGCCAGCGCAGGACCGGGTAGTTAGCGTGAAACGTGCTGAACATGCCCCGGCCACGACGAGGGTCAAGCATGCCGCTGATGCGGCAGAAGCGTCGGGTAGTGCGCGACCAAGCAACATCGTTTAGATCGCCTGCGACCAGAGTGGCAGAAGGGTGGCGATGAATTTCCTTACCAACTAACAGTAGTTCAGCATCGCGCCAGAGCGACTTCTCGCTTTCACTGGGTGCTGGCGGACGCGGGTGAAGAGCATATAGGCGGATTCGGTCGCCGCTTTCCAGCGTGACATAGGTATGGATAGAGGGGATGTCATCCTGAATCAGCCACTTTACCTCGGTCTCGCTGAGGGTTAGTCGCGAGTACATATGCATGCCGTAAAGATTATCGAGCGGAATTTTGACGCTATTAGGCCACTTATCCTCTAACGCTTGATCTAGTTGATCCTGCCACCACTGGTCTGACTCCAGCGTTAGCACAATATCGGGCTGGTATTGCTCAATCATACTGAGCAGTTTATCCGCCTGGCGATTCGGAGTAAGCACATTGGCGATCAGCAGGGTGATTTTTTGATTGCTTGGCGCCTCATGGGTCGATTTCACTTGAACGGGCCAGAGACGCGTCCAAGGGATGATGTAACGCAGCTGTATCAGCAGGGTAAGCAGCGATAAGCCTGTCGATGCCATTCGCCATTTACCTGGCTCCAGCAGCATCCAGCTTGCTAGCGCACATACCCCAGCGAGTAAGGCAATCTGCAGGCGTGGAAACTCAAAACTGCGTATCCACCACCAGCGCAATCTTATGCGAGCAATTAACGTGGAAAGTAGCAGTAAAACGGCGATGCATCCTAGCAAAGGCCCTAGCAAAACCTACCTCCTTATTTCACGGGCGATCAGTATTAATCTATGTCCAGCTTAGTCCTTAGGTTTGATAAGTGCCGACATTATTCATAGAAACAGCGATAAGGTACTCGTTGGTAAGGGTGTGAAGAATAAAAACTACTTGCAATTCAGCTATGAAGCCGTAGAATACGCATCCGTTGCACAGCAGGACCATAGCTCAGTTGGTTAGAGCGCCACGTTGACATCGTGGAGGTCGGCGGTTCAAATCCGCCTGGTCCTACCATTTCATGTGTGCACACTTTTCTAGGACCATAGCTCAGTTGGTTAGAGCGCCACGTTGACATCGTGGAGGTCGGCGGTTCAAATCCGCCTGGTCCTACCAAATTTCAAAAGCCCCGCTCAATGAGCGGGGCTTTTTTGTACGTGCTGACTTTCCCGGCCTTGAATCAAAACGGCCTTGAATCAAAGGAAGCGGGGTAGGTCTGTCTGGCGCATGAACGTAGCAACAAGCGCCTCGATGCCGGCTTGGTCTTCTTGGCTAAAGCGCGCATGTTGCGGGCTGTCGATATCCAGCACGCCCCAGACGAAACCATCGGTCACGATAGGAACCACCAGTTCAGAGTTCGAGTTTGCATCACAGGCGATATGATCAGCAACGGCGTGCACATCGTCGACTCTTTGGGTGGCTTGCTCGCGTGCTGCTGCGCCACATACCCCTTTGCTAAACGGGATGGGGTGGCAGGCAGGCTTGCCCTGGAAAGGGCCTAGGCAGAGCACCTGCGCTTCGCGCTGAAGATAAAAACCGACCCAGTTCAGCTCGCTGAGCTCCTGCTGAATAAACGCGCAGGTTTGGGCGCTGTTGGTCAGCCAGTCGCGGGTATCCAGCAAAGCCTCTAACTGGCGGTTTAACAGCGTGTAATCGGTTGTCGACATACCGTCTCCTTTGGTGAAAACGCATCAGGCCAGCCTCTCGGCTGGCCTGATAGTACTAGCTTAAGATCGTGCTTGAATGAGCGGTGGGGAAGATTACTCTTCAATCCAGCCCGGTACTGCTGCGCCTTTGAACAGCTCTTCGGCTTTTTCAATGACTTCGTCACGCTGGTAGGCGTCTACTAGTTGACGAATCTCTTCGCGCTCTTCATCGCCACTGCGCACGGCAATCAGGTTCACATAAGGAGACTCTGGGCCTTCTTTGATCAGCGCGTCGTCAAGGCTTAAGCCGGCCGGCTGGGCAAAGGTGTTGTTGATGAAGGCCATGTCTACGTCAGGCAGTACGCGGGGCAGCTGCGCCGCTTCGATTTCACGGAAGCGGAAGTTACGCGGGTTTTCGGCGATATCGATCGGCGTGGCTTCCAGGAACGTCGGATCGTTGAGCGTGATCAGGCCTTCGTTGTGCATTAGGATAAGCGCACGCCCTTCGTTGGAGGGGTCGTTGGGCAGCGCGATTTGTGCGCCGTCCGGCAGCTCATCAATGCTGTCGTACTTTTCAGAGTAAGCGCCGATGGGATACACGAAGGTGTAACCGGCAATGGCAAAGTCGTAGCCGCGGTCATTCACCATCGCCTGCATGTAGGGCTCGTGCTGGTAAGCGTTGGCATCCAGGCTGCCATCGGCCAGTGCGGCATTCGGCGTTACGTAGTCAGTGAACTCGATGATTTCGACGTTCAGGTCGTACTCTTCTTTGGCAATGCGAGCGGCGACTTCCATCACTTCGGTTTCAGGACCAGCTACGGTGCCCATTTTAATGGTACGGGTTTCCGCATTGGCAACGTTGATGGCAAGTGCAAGCGCGGTCAGGCTGCCGATAATGACTTTTTGCATGGCGTTACTCCAGTGTCGTTATGCATCGTGGTGCAATGATGAGGGAATAAGAAACGCAAGTCTAATGCGTTTTTGTTATATTTAGCTATGTCGATGAAAGGCGCTGGCTATGACTATTTACGGTCGCTTTTGCGCACTAAATAGTCGCCTAGGCTTTGGAACCCTTGTACCAGCACCACTAGAATCACCACAGTGATTAGCATGATGGTTGGGTTGAAGCGGTTGTAGCCATAGCGAATGCCAAGGTCGCCAAGGCCGCCGCCGCCTACTGCGCCTGCCATGGCTGAGTAGCTCACCAGAGTGACGAGCGTAATGGTGAGGCCAGTAATAATACCGCCGCGAGCTTCGGGAATCAGCACCTTGGTAATAATTTGCCAAGGCGTCGCACCCATGGATTGTGCCGATTCAATTAACCCTGGAGAAATCTCGTTGAGCGCGCCTTCAATGAGGCGAGCCACAAACGGAATTGCTGCAATGGTCAGCGGTACGGAGGCGGCGTTGATGCCGATAGACGTACCTACCAGCATGCGGGTGAAGGGGATGATGGCCACCATCAAAATGATGAAGGGAATTGAGCGGCCAATATTGGTAATGATACCCAACACTTGGTTAAGCACCGGCATCGCCAGAATTTGCCGCGGGCGGGTAACATAAAGCATTACGCCCAGCGGCAGGCCAAGCAGTGTGGCGATGACGCCGGACACTGCCACCATATAAAGGGTATCCAGCGTGGCCTGTAAAATAAGATCAAACATTGCGCTGGACATGGCCGAGTACCTCCACCTGTAGTTGATGCGCTTCTAAATAGGACATGGCTTGCTGGGTTTGCTCATGGCTGCCCAGTAATTCGGCAATCATTAGGCCAAGCGTGCGGTCCTGAATAGACTCGACTTTGGCCTGCAAAATACTGACATCGACGCTGCACTCACGCGCCAAGCGAGAAATGAGCGGTGTGGAAACGGCGTCGCCTGAGAAAGTCAGCCGCACCACCGGATGTGTATGTTCGCTGGGGCTCTCTTCCAGGCGTTCCAAAAGCTCTTTAGGAGGACTGAGCTGTAGAAAGTCGTTCAAAAAGTCGCGGCCAAGCTGGGTGGCTGGCGCAGTAAAGAAGTCGCCGACTTCCGCGTCTTCTACCAGCTTGCCGTCAGAGATCAGGCTGACCCGATGGCAAATCGATTTCACCACTTCCATTTCGTGGGTAATCAGCAGAATGGTAATCCCCAACTGATGGTTGATATCCCTGAGGAGTTCAAGGATTGAACTGGTCGTTTGCGGGTCGAGGGCTGAAGTCGCTTCGTCGCATAGCAGCACGTTGGGCTTGCTGGCCAGGGCGCGGGCAATGGCCACGCGCTGTTTTTGGCCGCCGGAAAGCTGGGCAGGGTACTGCTTCGCTTTATCGGCTAAGCCCACCATCTCCAATAGCGGTAAAACACGATTTTTGATAGCGCTGCGCTTTTCGCCCATCAGCTCCAGGGGGAGGGCGACATTATCAAACACGGTACGCGTGGTGAGCAGATTAAAATGCTGGAAAATCATGCCAATACGGTGGCGGGCTTGGTTAAGCTCGCGACGGCGTAGACCGGTCATTTCTTGACCATCCACCAAAACGCTACCGCTAGTGGGGCGTTCTAGCAGATTGACGCAGCGAATGAGCGTCGATTTGCCCGCACCGGACAGACCAATCACGCCGTGTATCGTGCCTTTGGGAATCGTTAAATTAACATTCTGAAGAGCATGGACGGCGCTGTCGCCGCTGCCATAGGTTTTACTAACGTTGCTAAGTTCAATCATAGCGTCTGCCTTAATGGTAGGCCGAAGACGGAGTGCGAGGGGCAAGCGTAGGGCGGGGAACAAAAAAAGGCCACCCTTGCGGGTGGCCATCAACGCTGGACACACCCTTTTAGCTGCATTTCACCCCGCCAAAGGCCAGGTGGACGCCCGCAATCTGGGTACAAATCGGCGTCATTACATTTGCGGCGAAAGTCTAAAGAGTGGCGAATGGGTTGTCAATTAAATCCGTTCTATTTCATGTTTTTAAGTTCGCATACGGGTTTATTTTCCTTTTTATTGGTCATGTTTGGTTTTTATTGCTGTTTTGGGGTGATTGAGCTGCTTGCTAACAGCAAAAAAGCCATGATCAATAGACGTCTGCTAACCACTGGCTGCACAAGGTTGGGTCATTAGTAGTAAGCTTGCGCGAGTTTTTATGGTCTATGCCATCCTACTAACCTGAGATTGAAAGGAAGGGCCAATGTTTACTGGCATTGTTCAAGGTATCGCAGAGGTCGTTGAGGTGCATGAACTAGAGGAGTTCCGCACCCATGTGGTTGCTCTGCCAGAGAGTATGCGTAGCGGGTTAGAGATTGGTGCATCAGTGGCACATAACGGCGTTTGCCTGACGGTAACGGCGATAGATGGTGAGCGCGTTAGCTTTGACCTGATGCGCGAAACGCTGAGATTGACCAATCTTGGTGCAATTACGCCAGGCCAATGCGTCAATATAGAGCGCGCAGCTCGTTTTGGGGATGAAATTGGCGGGCACTCCATGTCAGGCCACATTATTTGTATGGCGAAGGTAGCGGCTATTGAAGAGGCTCCTAATAACCGTCGGCTCTGGTTTGCGTTGCCTGATAAAGCGGCCAAGTTTTTGTTTGAAAAGGGCTATATTGGCGTCGACGGTATCAGCCTCACCGTTGGCGATGTACGCCCATCTGCCGATGGGGCAGGGGTGGAATTCAGTGTTAATCTCATCCCTGAAACATTGTCACGCACGATGTTAGGTAGCCGTTTGATGAATGACTGGGTCAATATTGAAGTTGACCCGCAGACTCAAGTGATTGTTGAGACGGTGGAGCGGGTTCTAGCGAGCCGCCAATAGTGGGAAATCTTGGCTCTTTGTTGACCAATCGGTTAGCTCATGGCCTGAAGTTTGCTAAATAAATTAGGTATGAGGCTTCTCCTCAACTTAGCCAGCCGCACTTGAGGTGCTCGCATCGCGTGGTGCCTTTCGGTAGTATGTGCGGCTTTTCTCGCATCAAGGGACGCATTCAGCGTAAGCGCGAAGGATAAAAACTAAATGAAATCACTGGACAACTACTTCAAGCTCACAGAGCAGAAGACCAATGTAAAAACGGAAGTGATCGCCGGGATTACAACGTTTCTTACCATGGCGTATATCATCTTCGTTAACCCAAGCATTCTCTCGGAAGCGGGAATGGATTACGGCGCTGTGTTCGTAGCCACCTGTTTGGCCGCGGCGATTGGCTGTTTCGTGATGGGCCTATGGGCCAATTATCCGATCGCTCAAGCGCCGGGTATGGGGTTGAATGCCTTCTTTACCTACGGCGTGGTGCTCGGTATGGGCTACACCTGGGAAGCGGCGTTAGGGGCCGTCTTCTTCTCTGGTTTGACCTTTTTCCTGCTGAGTATTTTTAAAATTCGCGAATGGATCATTAATTCTATTCCGCTGTCGCTGCGATTGGGCATTGCGGCGGGTATCGGTCTGTTCCTGGCGATGATCGCCCTGAAGAATGCGGGCATCGTGGTGTCCAACCCGGCGACCTATGTGGCGCTGGGCGACCTGTCCCAGCCGCCGGCCATTTACGCCTTGTTGGGCTTTTTCGTGATTACCGCGCTGGCCTACCTGCGCGTGACCGGTGCGGTGATGATCGGTATTCTGGGGGTGACCGTCATGGCCATGGTGCTGGGCCACAACCAGTATGGCGGGATCATGTCCATGCCGCCTTCCATCGCGCCGACGTTCATGGCCATGGATCTGATGGGTGCGCTGGACGTGGCCATGTTGAGCGTGATTTTTGCGTTCCTGTTCGTGGACCTGTTCGATACCTCGGGTACGCTGGTGGGCGTGGCACACCGTGGCAAGCTGCTGGACAAGGATGGCAAGCTGCCGCGCATTGGTCGTGCCATGATGGCCGATAGCACGGCGTCCATGGCCGGTGCTGCGCTGGGTACTTCCACCACGACCAGTTACATCGAGTCGACAGCGGGCATTGCCTCGGGCGGCCGTACCGGTCTGACGGCGGTGGTTGTTGGCATACTGTTTTTGATCAGCCTGTTCTTTGCGCCGCTGGCGGGTTCCATTCCGGCCTATGCCACGGCGGGCGCTCTGCTGTACGTGGCGGTGTTGATGGCGGGTAGCCTGGCGCATGCCAACTGGGAAGACCCCACAGACGCCGCGCCGGTGCTGATCGCTGCGCTGGCCATGCCGCTGACCTTCTCGATTGCCGAGGGTATTGCCCTGGGCTTTATCAGCTACGTTGCCATCAAGACCCTGTCAGGTCGATTCAGCGACCTGAATCCGGCAGTGGTCGTGCTGGCGCTGCTGTTTGCAGCAAAGTTCCTGTTCCTGGGCTAACTGCCCGCATTTTGACTAATCAATGAGAGACGCGATGAGCATCTACGGCGATTACATTAAGTCCGTTATTCGCACGGTTCCTGACTGGCCAGAGCAAGGAGTGAACTTCCGTGACATCACTCCGCTGCTGCAAAACAGCGCTGCCTTTCGCAAGCTGATCGATAGCTTCGTGCACCGCTACCAGGAGATGAACTTGGATGCCATCGCGGCCATTGACGCCCGTGGCTTTATTATCGGTGCGCCGCTGGCGTATGAGTTGGGCTGCAGCTTTGTGCCGGTGCGCAAAAAAGGCAAGCTTCCGTTTAAAACTATCAGCGAAACCTACACGCTGGAGTATGGCCATTCAGAAGTAGAGCTGCATGCTGATGCGTTCCAGGAAGGCGACCGGATCCTGTTAATGGACGACTTGATTGCCACTGGTGGCACGATGCTGGCAGCCGCGAATTTGATTCAGCGCTGCGGTGGGCAGGTGGTGGAAACAGCCACTATCATTGATCTACCTGAGCTGGGTGGTTCTCAGAAAATTCGCGATGCGGGCTATAGCGTATTCGCGGTCTGTTCCTTTAACGAAGACGAGTAACTCCCCATGAGCAGCGAACGCTACCATCAACATTTCACCGTCTCTTGGGACCAAATTCACCGCGACGTGCGCCAACTTTGCCATCTTTTAATCGAACGTGATTTTAAGGGCATTGTGGCGATTACTCGCGGCGGCTTGATTCCGGCTGCGCTGATTGCTCGCGAACTGAATATCCGTTTGATTGATACCGTGTGCATCAAAAGTTACGACCATATGGATCAAGGTGGTCTGGATATTATGAAAGGGGTGGATCACGACGGTGACGGCTGGCTGCTGGTTGATGACCTCGTCGATACGGGAAAAACGGCACGCGCCGTACGCGAAATGCTCCCAAAAGCGCACTTTGTCACGATTTACGCTAAGCCAGAGGGTCGCCCTTTGGTGGATCAATACCTGACCGAAGTGGCTCAGCAGTGCTGGATTCAGTTCCCTTGGGATATGGGCATTGCCTACGTAGAGCCTCTCGCTGACCAAATGAAAAAGTAATATGGCTAACCCGCTACCCGAAGACTGGAGCCAGTGGCTGGGGCAGGATTTTCAGGCTGACTATATGTCCGCCCTGAAAGCATTTTTGGCCGCAGAGAAAGCGGCTAAGAAAGTGATCTACCCTCACTCCTCAAACTGGTTTCGCGCCTTTGAATTAACGCCGCTCTCCTCGGTGAAAGTGGTAATTCTAGGGCAGGATCCTTACCACGGGCCTAATCAGGC
Organism: Halomonas sp. Cn5-12; assembly: GCF_021532545.1. Classification (NCBI taxonomy): domain Bacteria; kingdom Pseudomonadati; phylum Pseudomonadota; class Gammaproteobacteria; order Oceanospirillales; family Halomonadaceae; genus Halomonas; species Halomonas sp. Cn5-12. Next base: position 49,740 of record NZ_JAKGAY010000001.1, on the reverse strand, counting down.
CCATGGGCTCTGTTTTTCGGTACAGCCGGGCGTGCAAGTGCCGCCGTCGCTGGTCAATATCTACAAAGAGTTGGCAAGCGATGTCGGTTTTACCCCAGTGCGTCATGGCTTTTTAGAGTCGTGGGCGAAGCAGGGGGTGCTGCTGCTGAACACAGCGCTTACCGTTGAACAGGGCAACGCCGCGTCGCATCGGGGAAAAGGTTGGGAGCATTTTACCGACCGGGCTATTGAAACCGTGAGTCAGCATGCAGAGTCCTGCGTTTTTTTGCTGTGGGGTAGCCATGCTCGCCAGAAAAAAGCGCTCATCGATACCTCTCGCCATTTGGTACTTGAGTCACCACACCCGTCGCCCCTGTCGGCGCGCCGTGGTTTCTTTGGTAATCACCACTTTTCGCGGGCGAATCAATTCTTGCAGGAGCAAGGGCGGACGCCAATTGAGTGGCAATTGCCCGAAACCCCTTAACCTGATGGTCAGTTGCGGGTAGAATGGCGCGCAATTTTGTAAGCATGTCGATGCGACCTAGGTCGCCATCCTGAATCCCCTGCAGTGAGGAAGCCCCATGAGTGTCTACGCCATTAACCATCCGCTTGTTCAACATAAGCTGGGATTGATGCGCGAAGCTGATTTGAGCACTAAGAGCTTTCGTGAACTGGCAGGTGAAGTGGCTAAGCTTTTGACCTATGAAGCAACCAAAGGTCTGGAGCTGGAAGACCATGAGATTCAGGGCTGGAACGGCGAGCCCATTGCGACCCGTCGTTTGAAAGGTAAGAAAGTCACTATCGTGCCGATCCTGCGTGCCGGGCTAGGCATGTTGGAGGGCGTAACGGATTTAATCCCTAGCGCACGGGTAAGCGTTGTTGGCCTTTACCGGGATGAAGAGACGCTTCAACCGGTACCTTACTTCGCTAAATTCGCCAACGACATCGAAGAGCGCATGGCGATTGTGATTGATCCGATGCTGGCGACTGGTGGTTCGATGGTGGCCACGCTGGATATGCTGCGTGAGCGTGGCTGTGAACATATGAAAGTGATTGTCTTAGTTGCTGCCCCTGAAGGGATTAAACGGGTGCAAGATGCTTATCCTGATGTAGAGATTTACACGGCGTCGGTGGATGACCGACTCGATGAGAATGGCTACATCGTCCCCGGCTTGGGAGATGCCGGCGATAAGATTTTCGGAACGCGTTAAGCGCTCCGCCTCAAAAGGCCCCTTACGCTTCGCGTTGGGGGCATTTTTTTGCCTCCGTTACTAATAACCGACCCCCAGGAGTGGTGTGATGACAAACAGTGCTGGTCAAGAGTCGTGGCCTAAAATGCTGCTTACCGGCGCGCAAATGCTGTTCGTGGCCTTTGGTGCGCTTGTGTTGGTTCCGCTATTAACCGGGCTAGACCCCAGCGTGGCACTCTTTACCGCCGGGATTGGCACGTTGGTGTTTCATGGCGTGACCAAACAAACGGTGCCGGTGTTTCTAGCTTCTTCCTTTGCATTTATTGCTCCTATTCAAGGCTCAATCGCCAGTTTTGGCGTTTCTGCCACGCTGGGTGGCCTGATGGCCGCGGGACTTGTCTATGTTGCCATTTCCCAGGCGGTGCGCTTGAAGGGCACCGCCTGGTTGCATCGTTTGCTGCCTGCTGTCGTGGTGGGCCCAGTGATTATGGTGATCGGCTTAGCGCTAGCGCCAGTCGCGGTCAGTATGGCAACCGGTGAAATCAGCGATAATATTAGCTATGGGCAAGCTATTTTTCTCTCCATGGCCAGTCTGTTAGTAACCTTATTGCTTGCGGTGCTTGGCCGTGGGCTGCTGCGTTTAGTGCCGATTATAGGCGGCATTGCAACGGGGTATGCGTTGGCGCTGATTATGGGGGTGGTTGATTTTACTCCGGTGCGTGAAGCGGCTTGGCTCTCTATCCCCAACTTTACCGCGCCGAGTTTTCACTGGGCGGCCATCCTGTTTATGATTCCAGTGGCCATCGCTCCCGCCGTTGAGCATATTGGCGATATGGTGGCGATTGGCTCGGTGACACGTAAAAACTATCTTGAAAAACCTGGCTTGCACCGCACGTTACTGGGCGATGGCTTGGCAACGACGGCAGCAGCCCTGTTCGGTGGGCCGCCTAACACGACCTATTCAGAAGTTACCGGTGCTGTGACGCTAACCAAGGCATTCAATCCAAAATATATGATTGTGGCTGCCGTTATTGCCATCATCCTTGCCTTTGTTGGCAAATTGGGGGCGCTGCTGCAGACAATTCCCGGGCCGGTCATGGGGGGGATTATGACGCTGCTATTCGGCTCTATTGCTGTAGTGGGGATGAATACCCTGGTGCGCGCAGGTCAGTCGCTTACGGCGGCGCGTAACCTAGTGGTGGTGTCACTTATTTTGGTGTTTGGTATCGGTGGTATGCAGTTTGGTGGCGGGCAATTCACTTTGCAGGGCGTTAGCTTAGCCGCTTTGGTAGGCATTGCGTTAAACTGGTTATTGCCCGCAGAAAAAGAGGATGAGTAACCCGTGGCGCGAATGGTGACTTATGAGTGATGCCCTACGATGCTCGTTTCCCGTATTAGGGGTGGCAGCCTGGAGTGGGACCGGTAAAACCACGCTGCTAGAGCAGCTGTTACCTCTACTGCGTGAAAAGGGCCTTTCGGTAGCGGTGATTAAACATGCCCACCACCAGTTTGATGTGGACCAGCCGGGTAAAGACAGCTACAAGCTGCGTAGCGCCGGGGCCACTCCTATGCTGATTGCATCGCGCCAACGTTTTGCACTGATGCAGGAGACGCCAGGGCAGGAGGAGCCTAATTTAGCCTATTTGCTTACCCTAATGGCACCGCATCACCCAGATCTGGTGATTGTGGAAGGCTTTAAAGCATGGCCTATTCCCAAGCTGGTGCTTTACCGAGACGGAATAGGCGATCCGGCTATTTTATGCGATGAGTGGGTGCAGGCGGCTGCGCTTACTGCTGAGCCGCCGGTGGCTCTTAGGCCATCGGTGGCCCGCTTGGATTTAAATAATTGTGAAGAGATTGCTCGCTGGGTAAGTGAGTGGGCCGACCAACAACGCCGCACTCTGGCTTGATGATGAAAAGGTGACACCATGCAGTTAACCCACCTGAACGCGCACGGCGAAGCGAATATGGTTGATGTCGGCGATAAGCGCGAGACCCGTCGTGAGGCTGTTGCCTCTGGGCGAATCGTGATGCAGCCCAATACTCTGCAGCTATTAAGCGATGGGGCGCTGCCCAAAGGGGATGTACTCGCAACAGCGCGTATTGCGGGTATTCAAGCAGCGAAGCGAACTCATGAACTGATTCCGCTCTGCCACTCGCTGGCGCTCTCCAAAGTAGCGGTGGATTTCGATATTGACCATGCAAATGGCTGGGTGAATGTATCGGCCATGTGTCGCTTGAACGGGCGCACGGGCGTCGAGATGGAAGCGTTGACGGCCGTTTCGGTTGCTTGCCTGACGCTTTACGATATGTGTAAAGCCGTTGATAAAGAGATGCGCATTGAAGCTGTGCAGCTCGACAGCAAGCGAGGCGGATTGCGTGGTGACTATCAGCGGGAGCGTGAGATGGTCACGCCTATTGTCACCGGTGAAGGCGCAGTGGGAGAGGTAAGCTTAGGTGAGCGCTGTGCCTCGCCCTGTGTGCGCGTCAAGTTTTTGGCAGAGCTGCGTGAGCGGGTCGGTGAGAGTGATCTGGCCATTGGGCTTGATAAGCTGCCAAGTCGCGATGTGGCCGGGCTAAAAGCTGCGCTTAGTGCCCAGGATGCACGCTTTTCCGTGCTGGCTGATCAGCGCACTCTATGTGCCATTAACCAAGTGATGGCAAATGATAGCGCTCGTATCACTGATGATGACGAAGTGGCCTTTTTTCCACCGGTAACGGGAGGCTAAGCCGTGTCTGTTAGCGAGCCGACATTGCCAGACATCGCGGTAGAAGTGCAGTCCGCTCCGTTTTCAATGGCGTACGGCTATGAGAGCGCGCTGCGCCAGCGCACCGACATTGGTGCGATTGTGACGTTCACCGGGTTAGTGCGAGATTTTAACGAGACGCCCGACGTAACGGGGTTAACCCTTGAGCACTATCCAGGAATGACTGAGCGCACCTTAACGCAAATTGCTGAGCAAGCCTGGCAGCGCTGGGCGCTGCAGGCGGTGCGTGTTATTCATCGGGTGGGCGACTTATCCCCGGGCGACCCTATCGTTAGAGTGCTGGTGGCAAGCGCACACCGCCGCGATGCGTTTGAGGCCTGCGATTTCATTATGGATTATTTAAAAACCCAGGCGCCGTTTTGGAAGAAAGAGCACTCCAAGCAGGGGGCGTACTGGGTTAAAGAGCGCCACACCGATCAGCAGGATGCTGAACGCTGGTAACACCTGTGTTTAAGGCTCGTCGTTTAACTCTTCGATGGTCGGCATTTCAGCGGCCATGATCTGCAGGTGCACGTCTGGCATATGTTGCAAGTGGTTAGCCAGCCAGTGCACCAGCCTTGGCTGCAGCGCATGGCGCAAATCAGCCAAGGTGTCTGCCTCAATCTCTTCTAGCTGCTCATCCAGCCACTCGCTGAAGCTATCTTCATCCATAGGGCTTGCGCCGTTGGCGTCAAGCATCAGACGACCAATACGACACCATCCCGTTTCTGTTGCTGCTACCGGTAGCGCTAGAAACAGACTGCCACGACGGGCAGTGGGATGGCTGCTCTCAAGGCCAGGGTGAGGCACGACGCTATTTTGGTTAACAATGCAAGGCGGCTGTGGGTAGCGCGTTTCGCAGCGCAGCCCTTGGTGGTCAAGCACGATCATATCGCCATTCACCGGTGCTAGCGGCGCTCTGATACCTAGCTCCTCAGCAAGCGCTTGGTGCGCCTCCTGATGGCGCGCTTCACCATGTACCGGCAGTAGCATTTTGGGCCTCACCCACTGGTAGAGCTTTTTCAGCTCTTCCTGAGCGGGGTGGCCGGTTGCATGAAGCTCGGGGTGGTTCATTTCGTCGAACAGCGTGACACCGAGTTGCAGTAAACGTTTTTTAAGCTGCTCGATAGGGCGCTCATTGCCTGGAATTGTTTTGGCGGAAAAAATCACGCTATCGCCGGGTTCCAAGTCCACAAAGGGGTGTCGACGCTGCGCTAAACGCTGCAAGGCAGCGCGAGGCTCGCCTTGGCTACCGGTGGCAATAATCACGACCTCCTCCGGTGGTAGATAGCCCAAATCATGGGGTGGCACCAGGGGGGGGAAGTTATCCAGATAACCAAGGCCTCTAGCAACACTGACCATGCGCTCCATTGAGCGGCCCATCAAACTAACGCGACGGCCACACGCTTGGGCCGCTAAGCCAATGGCCAGTACGCGCGCTAGGTTGCTAGCAAAACAGGACACTACCACGCGGCCTTTACACGCTTTCAATGTGGTGGAAAGCGCCTTGGCAACATCCCCCTCGCTGCCCGACTGCCCTGGCATTGGCGCATTGGTCGAGTCACCTACCAGAAGATCCACCGGCGCCAGTGCTCTAAACTGGGCAGCGTTCACGGGGGCGCCAATCAGTGGGTTGGGGTCGAGTTTCCAGTCGCCGGTGTGCAGTATGCGGTAATCACCCGCCTGCATCATGATGGAGCAGCTTTCGGGGATGGAGTGGGTAACACTCAAGTAGCGCAGTGTAAATGGCCCGCTCTCCACCGCATCGCCTGGTTCAATCACTTCAATGGAGGCGCTGCTGAGCTGGTGTTCGGCGAATTTGTAACGCAATAGCCCTGCTGCGAGAGGAGTGGCAAAGATAGGGCAACCCCATTTGGGCCATAGCCACGCCACCGCACCAATATGATCTTCATGACCATGGGTGATAAACAGCGCCTTAGGTGTGATCTTCAGTGCCTCTAGGGTATCGGTATTAGGTACTTGCAGGGGCGAGTTGGGCAGGTCTTGGCGAATCATCATGCCGCAATCTACGGCGATCCACTGGTCGTCGTATCCATACAGCGTAAGATTCATTCCAATTTCACCACATCCACCTAGCGGGAGTAGGCGCAGGGGCGGGCGACGACGGGGACGAAGTTGAACGCGGGATGGATGCATCAGTTATGAAAAGCCTAGAAAGTAATTCCTTAACTATACGGGAAGCGGGGGGCGGGTAACAATCATCGCGGCACCTGACCACGATGCTTCCTCATCGTGCTTACGGTACACTACCGCCGCTAATGTGGTTTACCTGCTGGTAGGCAGGTGCTTGGCGAGCGTGCCGTTAAATACGTTAAGAGTGTTTGTTATGTCTCATTACTATCGTTTAGTTGTTTCCTGCCCAGATCAAGTGGGCATCGTGGCGCGTGTCTCAAGTTTTATTGCTCAACAAGGCGGCTCAATTACCGAAGCCAGCCAGCACTCTGACTTAGAGACTGGCCGCTTTTTTATGCGTTACGAGATTCTGGCGGATTCTCTGGGTATGTCGGCGGAAGCACTGCGCACGTCGTTTGAGCCGGTGGCGGCTGAATTTGATATGCAGTGGTCGCTGGTGGATACCCAAAAGCGCCGCCGTGTGGTGTTGATGGTGTCTCGGGAATCCCACTGTTTGGTGGACCTTCTCTACCGCTGGCAGGCAGGTGAGTTGGATTGCGATATTGTCGGCGTTATCTCTAATCACGATGATATGCGCTCGCTGACTGAATGGTATGGCATCCCTTATCATCATGTACCAGTTGACCCGGCTAATAAACAAACGGCTTTTGAACAGGTGCAGGAGCAGATTGATGCTGCCCGCGCTGACTGCATAGTGCTGGCACGCTATATGCAAATTCTGCCGCCTTCGCTTTGCGAACGGTATGCAGGACGCGTGATTAACATTCATCACAGCTTCTTGCCTTCCTTTGCGGGTGCCAAGCCGTATCATCAAGCCTATGAGCGGGGCGTGAAACTGATTGGGGCAACTTGCCACTATGTGACAGAAGAGCTGGATGCAGGCCCCATAATTGAGCAGGACATTCACCGGGTCAGCCACTGTCACACGCCTACTGATTTGGTACGTTTTGGTCGCGATGTGGAAAAAGCGGTATTGGCGCGGGGGCTGCGTTGGCACCTAGAAGATCGCGTGCTAATTCACGGCAACAAAACGGTCGTTTTTAGCTAATCGGCAGAAGGGGGCGCTATGTCGTTTGCACAAAGCGTATTGGCACCGTGGGCACTCGTGATGACGTGGCTTTTATCGTTGGGTGTCATCGTCTGGTGCTTATGCCTGCGCCCCTGGCGGCCACTGCTTGAGGATACAGCGCTTCAGCACCGCTGGATGGCAGCTACGTTGGCCATCATGTTGATGTGGCAATTGCGTGCGCAAGCGGTGGACTGGTTAACGCTTCACTTGGTGTTTACGGTGCTGATGACGCTAGTCTTTAAAATGCCGCTGGCGTTGATCAGCAATGTGATGATTAATGTCGCCATGGTGGCTATTGGCAGAAACGATTGGTCGCTAATGGGGGCAAATATGCTGGTGACAGGTATTGTGCCTGCGACCGTGACCGGTTTTGTATGGCGAATCGTTGACCGTCGGTTGCCTGATAATTTGATGGTGTTTTTATTTGCTTGTGGCTTTTTTGGAACGGCCTTGGCGACCTTAGGGGGAGGGCTATCTGCTGTTGCGCTGATTATCGTAGCGGGCACTGATCCCGAGGCCGTCTATCTCGCCCAAGAGTATGCCCGCTTTTTACCGTTACTGATGCCGTCAGAGGCATTTATAACCGGTATGCTGCTGAGTATTTTACTAGTGTACCACCCAAGCTGGGTGGCCACCTTTAATGACCACCGCTATATCGACTTGCAGTAGCCTGCCTTACAGGTTGGGCAACTAGCCAAGCGCTTGCCCATTACCACCGCGAATAACACCAACACCCACGCCTTCAATATCAAGCTGCTGAGTGCGTAGGTCGATCTCAATTGGTGCGAAATCTGCGTTCTCGGCAATCAGTGTTACTTGATGCCCTTGGCGTTTAAAACGCTTGACCGTTACTTCGTCTTCTAATCGTGCCACGACAATTTGCCCATCGCGAACGCGGTCAGTGCGATGCACGGCCAGAAGGTCGCCTTCAAGAATGCCTACATCTTTCATGGATAGGCCGCGCACCCGTAGCAGGTAATCTGCTTTAGGCGTGAAGTACTCAGCGGGCAGCGGGCAGTAACGGTCAATATGTTCAGCCGCAAGGATAGGGCTGCCAGCGGCGACCTCACCAATCACAGGAAGCCCATTGGGCAGCGGCTCATTAGTAGCAGGTGCTGCAGCCGCTGGCGTTTCAGTAAGCTCCTGCGGCTCCTGGTTAGGTAAGCGGATGCCTCGTGATGTATTGCGAATTATACGAATAGCGCCTTTGCGCTCGAGCGCACGCAAATGCTCTTCTGCTGCGTTAGGCGAGCGGAATCCCAGCGCTTTGGCAATTTCGGCGCGGGTAGGGGGGTAGCCAAGCTCACCCATGGTCTTAACAATAAAATCAAATACGTGCTGCTGACGTGCTGTGAGTGGACGCGACATACCAAACTCCAAAACAGTGAAAAGACAGTAGCTACATGTCGGCTTAATCAGTATGTGTTTAAGTATACAGTATGTTGCTCTGTCCAGTACATGACGAGTTACACCCAACCGAGACAGTCGTTAAGTGTTTAGTTAACGCTTACTACCCTTTGGATAAGAGATTGAGCCAGCAGGGGTTATGACATAGTATTCAGCTATGTTTAAAACACCTGTTTTTTGGAGGGCGCTATGGCCCAATCGGATACGGTAACGCGTATTTTAGATACTGCAGAGGTACTGTTTGCAGAGCGAGGCTTTGCCGAGACGTCGCTGCGTAATATCACCAGCAAGGCCCGGGTTAATTTGGCGGCCGTGAACTACCACTTTGGTTCCAAAAAAGCGCTAATTCAAGCGGTGTTTTCCCGCTATCTCGATCCATTTTCAGAGCGTTTTCACACCGCACTGGACGAGCTAGAAGCTCACTATCAAGGCCAGCCTATTCCTCTAGAAGTGCTGTTAGAGACCATGGCCACTACGGTACTGGCAGTGCCCGCCGAACGTAATAGCCTAAAGGTATTTATGCGGCTACTAGGGTTAGCCTACAGTCAGGCGCAAGGGCATCTGCGTCGCTATATTCAGCAGCAGTATGGCGATGTATTTACCCGTTTTACCGAGCTGGTGCGTAAAGCCACGCCTGAGCTGCCGGACGCCGAGCGCTTTTGGCGGCTACACTTTATGCTAGGCACAGTGATATTTACGCTCTCAGGACTGGATGCCCTGCGTGATATTGCTGCAAAGGATTATCAAGAGCAGGTGACGGTGCGTGACCTTGTGCGGCGGCTACGTCCAGTCGTTGTTGCTGCGATGAACGCGCCGCTACCGGCTGCGGTTGAAGAGGGAAACCATGGCAACGCCCAGGCTAGCTGAATTACCGCCTTCCCAATCTGGTTGGGTGGAGATTGACACCCAGCGGCAGCGGTTGCGCTGGTGGCAGGGAAAGGAAGTGAACTATGAGTGCACGATCTCCACTGGGGTTGCTGGCGTAGGGCAGCAAGAGGGTAGCGGCCAAACACCGCTGGGCTGGCACTATGTCCGTGCGTCTATCGGCAAGGGCTTGCCTGATAATGCGGTATTTCGTGGTCGCCGATGGACTGGCGAAGTATTTTCGCCTGAATTGGCGACCAATTACCCTGAGCGAGACTGGATTCTAACGCGCATTATGTGGCTCTGCGGGCTGGAGCGCGGCGTTAACCGCGGCGCTGACGTGGACTCCCAGCGGCGCTACATTTATTTGCACGGCACGCCTGAAGACCAACCGATGGGTGTGGCTGCCTCTCACGGCTGCATCCGCCTGCGAAATCACGATTTACACTACCTGTTTGCACACGCCCAACCCGGTACGCCGGTTTGGTTGCATTAAGCCCACTTCCGGGCGTCCTGCCAGAATTTTGACACGCTAAGCGGTTAGTCTAAAATGGCGCCCTTTTTGTCGGATCCTCCCCATGACGCAACCCATTGGCCCGGTCATGCTTGACCTAGAAGGGCCACAGTTATCCAACGCTGAAAAGACATTGCTAAAAGACCCTGCGGTGGGCGGCGTTATCCTATTCGCCCGTAATGTCGAAGATGCGTACCAAGTGCGGCAGCTCTGCAGCAGTATTCGTCGTGTGCGTGGTGATCTACTGCTAGGTATTGACCAAGAGGGCGGTCGAGTCCAGCGGATCAAAAAAGGGGTGACCAAGCTGCCCGCCATGGCGCGAATTGGCGATCTGTATGCCAGCGACCCAGTAGCAGGGCTCACCTTAGCCAAAGACACAGGCTGGCTGCTGGGGATGGAAATGGCCGCCTGTGGGTTGGATATGAGTTTTGCGCCAGTGTTGGATGTTGAGAGCGGTATCTCCAGCGTCATTGGCGACCGTAGTTTCAGCAGCGATCCAGAGCATGTCGCCCAACTAGGGCGCGCCTTTATCGAAGGCTTGCATGAAGCTGGCATGGCGGCAGTTGGTAAGCATTTTCCTGGCCATGGCGGAGTGGCGGCGGATTCCCATATTGCGCTGCCAGTGGATGAGCGACCCCTGGCCGAGCTGAAAGCCCGAGACCTCGTGCCGTTTCGCGAGTTAGCGGGTGTGTTGAACGGTGTCATGCCTGCCCACGTGACTTATTCAGCGTTTGATACTCGCCCTGCAGGGTTCTCACCCAACTGGTTAGGCATGCTGCGTGAATCATTGGGGTTCAAAGGGTGTATTTTTTCCGATGATTTAAGCATGACGGGGGCGCATGAGGCAGGCGGCCCGGCTGAGCGTGCCAAAGCGGCGCTGGCCGCTGGCTGCGATATGTTGCTGATCTGCAATGACCGAGCGGCAGCCATTGAGGTACTAGGGGCCTGCCAAGGGGTGCTGAATAAACGGCCTGCCAAGCTGCGTTACGGTCGTGCTAGGCCTGAACTGGATGCACTGGCTGCACTCGGCCGTTGGCGCCGCACGCATGCCAAGCTCGAAGCGCTAGCGAATTAATTCCATTTTTATACCGTTTTCTTATTAGATGTTTTTGGAGAAGTAGCATGTCCAAGTTGGATAAAGAAGCGCTTGAATCGTTAGATTCTATGCGTGAGTTGATGGATAACGCCGACTGCCTGATTTCACAAGAGCAGGTTGAGCGAGCGTTGGATCGCATGGCGGAAGAGATCACGCGAGACTTGGGCGACAAGCTACCGGTGTTTTACTGCGTTATGAATGGCGGGCTCATTACCACGGGGCATCTGCTGACGCGTCTTGGTTTTCCGCTGGAAGTGGACTATTTACATGCGACCCGTTACCGCAACGAGCTGCGCGGCGGTGAGCTTTTCTGGCGCGTATCGCCTGAAATTCCCATGGCGGGCCGACATGTAGTGATTGTTGACGACATCCTCGATGAAGGCGCAACCCTAGCGGCCATTCTGAAATACTGCAAAGAAGCCCAGGCGGCCAGTGTGACTACCGCAGTGTTGGTCGACAAGCAGCACGACCGCAAAGCCGTTCCGGGATTAAAAGCAGATTACTGCAGCCTAGAAGTGGCCGACCGTTACGTGTTTGGTTTTGGTATGGACTACAAAGGCTACTGGCGTAATGCCCCTGGAATTTTTGCTCCCAAGGGCATGTAAGCTAGCGCAATCCTAGCGGGGTGAGAACCGCCTCGCTAGGCCGGTTTCCGCAATCATGCGCGTAGAGATCTCTTCTATTGAAAATCGCGTCGTATCAATAAACGGAATATGCATTGCCCGGTACAGCGATTCTGCCTGCTCTACTTCTTGTAAGCACTGATCCATCGAGCTATAGCGGCTATTGGGGCGGCGTTCATTACGAATGGCCGAGAGTCGGCGTGCATCAATGGTAAGGCCAAACAGCTTGTGCCGATGAGGTGCCAGCGCTTTGGGTAGCTTCAAGCTGCCATCTTCATCCAGGTCATCTTCGGTGAGCGGATAGTTCGCGGCGCGAATGCCGAACTGCAGCGCCAAGTAGAGTGAGGTCGGCGTTTTACCACAGCGGGAAACCCCCACTAGAATAATATCGGCTTTGTCGTATTGGTGGGTGCGTGCTCCATCGTCGTTATCGAGTGCAAAGTGAACCGAGTGGATGCGATCCATATATACGTCGTCGCTACCGATGGAGTGTGTTCTGCCGACGCTGTAGGAAGAGTGCGTTTCCAGCTCCTGCTCAAGGGGTTCTAGAAACGTCGAAAAAATATCGACCTTAAACCCCGACGCTTGGCGGATAACGTTACGAATCTGTTGATCCACAATCGTATCAATGATAATCGGTCTACAGCCATCGCGTACGGCGGTCGATTCGATAATCTGTGCCAGTGCCTGTGCTTTTTCAACCGTATCAATATACGGTTTAGTCAGCATATTGATCTCCACATCACTGAACTGCGCTAAGAGACTGCGCCCTAAGCTTTCTGCGGTGATGCCGGTGCCATCCGAAATAAAGAAAGCTGTTCGTTTCATAACCTGATCCGCCAGTCTGCTATGTTCATGGATAAGCTATTGTGTGCTGTGCAAACGACGAGCACAACGCCTAGTCGATACTACATAAAACGCTAATTTCGTGTATTTGTTGTAAAAATCCTCCACTCCCTTCGCTGTTAGACCAATGGCGAATACGCTGCCGCAGTGCTAGGGTGACAACGTCTATTAGTGTCGTCCCAACGGGTCGTAACGAAGTCTAAAAGCGAGGGGGTTGCGTGGAAGAGTACATTCTGTGGTTCGATCAGCTAGGTATGGCAGACGTCGAACGCGTGGGTGGTAAAAACGCTTCGCTTGGCGAAATGATTTCCAATTTATCGGGTGTAGGCGTCACGGTGCCAGGCGGCTTCGCGACCACTGCTCACGCGTACCGCGAGTTTCTCTCTCACGAAGGTCTGAACGACCGCATTAACGACAAGCTTGCTCGTTTAGATGTCGATGATGTCAAAGCACTGGCTGAGGCAGGAAAAACGATTCGTCAGTGGATCATTGATACACCGCTGCCGCCTGGCTTTGAAGCCGCGCTTCGCGATGCCTACGAACAGCTCCAAACGCAACATCCAAGCCTCAAAGTAGCCGTGCGCAGCTCCGCCACGGCGGAAGACCTTCCCGATGCCTCCTTCGCTGGGCAGCAGGAAACCTTCTTGAACATTGAAGGTTTTGCCAATATCAAACATGCGGTGCATGAAGTGTTTGCCTCGCTGTTTAACGATCGCGCCATCTCCTACCGTGTGCATCGTGGCTACGCCCACGAGAATGTTGCGCTGTCAGCGGGCGTTCAAAAGATGGTGCGCTCTGAAACCGGCGCATCAGGCGTTATGTTTACCCTGGATACCGAATCTGGCTACCGTGATGCCGTTTTTGTCACGGCCTCTTGGGGGCTGGGCGAAACCGTGGTGCAGGGAGCCGTCAATCCTGACGAGTTCTATGTTCACAAGCCCACCCTGGCTGCTGGCCGCCCGGCCGTTCTGCGCCGCACGTTAGGGTCCAAGTTGATCAAGATGGTTTACGGCCAAGATGCCAGCGCCGGTAAATCTGTTGAAACCGTTGACGTGCCTTTCAAAGACCGTGGCCGCTTCTGCATCAACGATGAGCAGGTGATGGATCTTGCTCGTCAAGCAGTGACCATTGAGCAACACTACCAGCGCCCGATGGATATTGAGTGGGCATTGGATGGCGATGACGGCAAGCTCTATATCGTTCAAGCGCGTCCTGAAACCGTCGTGTCACAGCAGGAGGGCGGTAAGCTTGAGCGCTTCCAACTGCGTGAGAAAGGGCGCACGCTGATTACTGGCCGTGCCATTGGCCAGCGTATCGGCAGCGGGGCAGTTAAGATTGTCCTCAGCCCAGACGAGATGGACAAAATTCAAGAAGGCGACATCTTGGTCACCGACATGACGGACCCAGATTGGGAGCCCATCATGAAGCGCGCCTCGGCAATCGTGACTAACCGTGGTGGGCGTACCTGCCACGCGGCGATTATTGCCCGGGAATTGGGCATTCCTGCGGTGGTTGGCTGTGGCGATGCGACCACGCAGCTACAAGAAGGCATTGCCGTTACGGTTTCGTGTGCGGAAGGGGATACCGGCCACGTTTATGAAGGGTTGCTGGCTTTTGACTGCAACGTGTCCAGCGTTGATTCCATGCCGGAGATTCCGTTTAAAATTATGATGAACGTGGGCAACCCGGATCGCGCTTTCGGTTTCGCTAGTTTGCCCCATGCAGGCGTTGGCTTGGCGCGTCTTGAATTCATCATCAATCGCATGATTGGTGTGCACCCGAAAGCGCTGCTTGAGTACGATACGCTGCCTGCGGATCTTCAGCAGGTGATCGATCTACGTACTGCTGGTTACGCCGACCCGGTGAGCTTTTACGTCGATAAATTAGTTGAAGGGATCTCTACGCTAGCGGCAGCTTTCCATCCACAGCGTGTGATTGTCCGTCTATCGGATTTCAAATCCAACGAGTATGAAAACCTGATAGGCGGTAAGCTCTACGAGCCCGGTGAAGAGAACCCTATGCTGGGTTTCCGTGGGGCTTCTCGCTATATCTCCGAGGCATTTCGTCCTTGTTTCGAGCTCGAATGTCGCGCGCTGAAACGTGTGCGTGACGACATGGGGCTGACCAACGTCGAAATCATGGTGCCGTTTGTGCGCACCACGGATGAAGCGCGTGAAGTAGTCGATCTGCTAGCGGCTAACGGTTTGCAGCGTGGCGGTGATGAGCACCCTGATGGTTTGAAGATCATCATGATGTGTGAATTGCCTGCCAACGCGCTATTGGCGGACGAGTTCCTCGAGTATTTCGATGGCTTCTCCATTGGCTCGAATGACCTTACCCAGTTAACGCTGGGCTTGGATCGGGATTCAGGCATCGTGGCGCACTTGTTTGACGAACGTAACCCCGCGGTGAAAAAGCTGCTGGCCATGGCTATTAAGGCCTGTAAAGAGAAAGGTAAGTACGTGGGGATCTGCGGCCAAGGCCCTTCGGACCACCCGGATCTTGCCAAGTGGTTGATGGAGCAGGGCATTGACTCCGTGTCACTCAACCCCGATGCAGTGCTGGAAACGTGGTTCATGTTGGCGGGGGAAACTATTGCTTAGCCTCCTTCAGCTTGATTAGCGTGCTTGCTATTTTGCGCCTGGCCATTGTGCCGGGCGCAGTCGTTTTATAGGCTACGCTATTGCTTGAGCGCTCAAAAGGCGGTTACGCCTTGGTGATTCACGTCTGAGACACGGTTTAAGGAGAAAGGTTATGCTGCCAAAAAGGGCGCTCTCACTCACTGGTTTACTGCTGGCGCCAATGGTGAGTTGGGGGTTTGGTTACGAAACACCCTCCATTACACCGGAAGTAGGGTCAGGCTTTGAGGAGAAGCCGGGATGGGCGGCAGACTCCTTCGCGGTGGCGGCGGCTAACCCGCTGGCTACCGACGCGGGCTATCAGGTGCTCAAGGCTGGGGGGAATGCCATTGATGCGGCGGTCGCCGTACAAATGGTATTAACTCTGGTGGAGCCGCAATCCAGTGGGATTGGTGGCGGCGCATTTTTGATGCACTTTGATGGTGCTGATGTACAGGCTTATGATGGCCGTGAAACGGCGCCTGCCGCCGTAACCGGCGAGCTCTTTATGGAAGATGGCGAGCCGCTGCCTTTTATGGAAGCGGTCGCCAGCGGGTTGTCGGTGGGCGTGCCCGGTACCTTGCGTATGTTGGAACAGGCCCATGCTGAGCACGGCCAGTTGGCTTGGCAAGAACTCTTTACCCCCGCGATTACACTGGCGGAAGAGGGGTTCGCGGTGAGCCAGCGGCTGCACACCAGCCTGGCTAATGACGAATATCTGCGCGAAAACGACCTGGCTCAAGCGTTTTATTACTCCGCCGATGGAGAGCCCCTGGAAGTGGGCACCACACTAAAAAATCCTGCCTTAGCCGCTATTTTGCGTCGCATTGCAGAAGAGGGCAGCGCTGCCTTTTATGAAGGTGAGGTCGCGGAGGATCTCGTTGAGCAGGTGCAGTCGCATCCGGTTCGACCCGGTAAGATCTCGCTTGATGACATCAGTGGTTACCAATCTCTTGAGCGTGAGCCGCTATGCACCCCCTGGCAGCAGTGGGAAGTGTGCGGGTTTCCTCCTCCCTCTTCTGGCCATCTAACGATCATGCAAATTCTCGGTATGCTGGACCAGCAACCGCTGTTGGAGGCGCCGCTGGAAAATGGCGTGACCAGTAGTGGCTGGCTGCATCAATTTCTAGAAGCCTCGCGGCTGGCGTTTGCTGACCGGGGCCGCTACATCGCTGACCCTGACTTTGTCGAGGCACCGGGCGGTGACTGGTCGCTCATGCTAGCGCCTGATTACCTTGGTAAACGCAGCGAGCTAATCGGTGAAGAGAGCATGGGTGAGAACGCCGAGCCGGGCAATCCAGGTGAATTGGCTGTTAGCTTTGCCAGCCAGCCCGAGCAACCTGAGTATGGCACCAGCCATATCAGCATTGTGGATGCCGATGGCAATGCGATTGCGATGACGACCACCATTGAGCAAGCCTTTGGTTCACGTATTCTGGCAGATGGCGGCACTGACCTGCCTGGCGGCTATTTATTGAATAACGAGCTGACGGATTTCTCTTTTACTCCTGAGGTGGACGGGCAGCCGGTGGCTAACCGAGTGGAGCCTGGTAAGCGGCCACGCTCTAGTATGAGCCCCACCTTGGTATTTGATCAGGAAACCGGTGCGCTGGTGGCGAGTCTCGGCTCCCCTGGTGGCGCTGCGATCATCCACTATACTGCTCGAACACTGGCAGCAATGCGCGATTGGGGGTTGAACGCTCAGGAAGCGCTGAGTCTTCCCCATGCGATTACGTTGGGTGGTGATGTTTACTTAGAGGAGGGTCGCTTCCCTGAAGAGATCATCGAATCGCTGCGTGAGCGGGGTCATAACGTGAGCGAACGTGAGCTCACGAGCGGCCTTCAGGCGATTCGGCGATTGGAGGATGGCACACTGTTTGGTGGTGCCGACCCGCGTCGGGAAGGCGTCGTGATGGGTGAGTAAACGACGCCCCGACTGTTACTGACGTAACCAGTTGCGTAGCTTGACCAGCATAAGACCGCCGTCGCTTAGCGCACGGCGGTCTTCTGTTAAGGCGTGCAAGCGATCAGGATAATCGGTAATGATGGCATCAACGCCGAGGTCTATCAGCGCCGACATGCGCGCCCGATCGTTGACCGTCCAGGCATGAATCTCGTAACCGAAAAGCGCCGCCAGGCGCACCTCTTGGGCGCTAATGCGGTTATGCCGCAGGCCTAATGCATCAAATTGGCGTCGGTCTAGGGTGCCTGGAAGAATGAGCTGTGCTAGCAGAGTAACACGCAGCCCCGGGGCCTGTTGCTTGATGTAGCGCACCAGTGCAGGCGACGTGGTCGCCAGACGCATATCCATCAGCGCGTTAGGAAAGCCGCAGGCCGTCACGGCTGTTAGTGCTTCTTGCTGGGTGGCCCAGCAGCGATAGCGTATGTCGCTTTCCTGCCCCAGTGCATCGATGACTGCTTGTGCCAGCCTCTCTTCTTGACCCGGCAGGGCTTTCATATCGATCATCAGCGATGCGCGCCCGCGGACGGCGGCCAACGCTTCATCCAGCCCCGCTATGCGCTCCCCTTGAAAGGCGTCGCCAAACCAACTACCCACATCAAACTTGCTGAGTTCGCTACGGGTGAGGTCGCTAAATTCTCGAGGATCACTGGTGAGGCGGGCGAGCGTTCGGTCGTGATAGAGCATGACCTGATTATCGGCACTCAGGCGAACATCCAGCTCTACGGCGTCAGCGCCATCCTCCAGCGCTTGAGACACGGCAGCAAGGGTGTTTTCCGGTGCCACCATGGAGCTTCCGCGATGGGCGATGATGGCCACGTTATCGCGAATCTCAAAACTGTTAAGAATCCACCACGCCTGTAGCCCTGCGAGCAGCAGCACGCTAAGTTCAATCGCCCATGCCATGCGTCCAGGGTGGGCATCGTGGGAAGGCGGCGCAGGGCGTGGTTCGTGATGGGCCAGCTGTAAGTAGAGGCAGGCGGACAGCAGAGCGTTAGTAGCAATACCAAGGAAAGTGATGGTGAGTGTTACCAGCACATAGCCGGTTAAATAGGCCAGCATCGCTGGAATCAGCACCGTGTTGTGCTCTGGTAGCCACCACAATAAGGGCGTGACCAGCATGTCAAACAGCCATGTGGTAATAATGGGTAAGCTAATAATGATCAGTAGCAGGGTGAGCACAGCCACTCCAATAGAGCGGTGCCAGCCACGTGTTAAATAAACGCTTCGCGTGAGTGCTTGATACGGTGAGCAAGATTCCAGCGACACTAGTGGCAGTGCCAGCAGCCAGCGCAGATACAGCCACGCTGCTAAGATCATCCAGATAACCACCAACGGTGTCGCGCAAGCTAAAAAGTACCACAGCACAGGAGGGCGAATGCGCTGCAAATAGTAGGGGTCGACACCGCTAAGCCATAGATCGTATAGCCAGGTAAGAGCCATCATAAAAGGGGCAAGCAGCAATAGGTGAGCCCCGACCTGGAGAGTCACCAGCACCGCCAGAGCGGGAAGCCGTCGTGTGCTCAACCAGAGCGCCTCGAACGCTAGCCGGTAATGGTTATCTTTTGGCCGGACAGCCACTTGCAACATGCCAGCCTGCTGCCAGTAAATGAGTAAAAACGTAAAGCCAAGGCCCACCAGCATGACCAATAGCCCTAATGGGCTGAAGAGCAGCGCTAAGAGTGCATCCGTGGTGACCACCGTGCGGTTTAGCTGTGCCAAAAAGCGTTGCGATACCCAGGCAACGGCCGGTACCAATAAGGCAGAGGCCAGTAGGGTAAACAGCAAGTGATAAGCTATGAGCGGACGGAGGTGATCTCGGAGAGTGCGAAGAAGGGCGTTGCCTAATTGAGTGAGCGGCTGCATAGTCACAAAAGTGTCAGAGTGAAGCATCAGGGTGGCACTAACTGCCACCCTTGACAAGCGGGATTAGGAGAGCTTTAAGGGCTGCTCGGCGATGATAATGCCGTTATTATCAGCATACAGCCACTGGCCAACTCTTAAAGTAACGCCCGCAAACGTTACGGCGATATCCCGCTGGCCTTCGCCGCGCTTTTCGCTTTTACGCGGGTGGCTGCCGAGTGCCTGCACGCCTAAAGGAAGCGTGGCCAAAATGTCGACATCTCTCACGCAACCGTACATCAATACGCCTGCCCAACCATTTTGCGCTGCCTGCTCTGCCAGCATATCGCCTAACATCGCGCAGCGATGAGAGCCGCCGGCATCCACAACCAGTACGGCACCTTCGCCAGGCTCCGCCACAGCCTGTTTGACCATTGAGTTATCTTCGAAGCACTTTACCGTGCGAATTGGGCCATAAAAGCTGTCGACACCGCCGAAGTTAGCAAAGAGGGGCTCTAGCACCTCTACGTCGGGGTAAGCGTCGCATAGATCGGGGGTGACCACTTGGGTTGTCGTTGTCATGAGTTACTCCTATGGTTACAGCGCTATGTTCACAGCGTCATAAAAAACGCCCCAACCTCAATAGGAAGGGGCGTTCTGTCATCGGCTCAGCGAGGGATTACCCAGGCTGCGATGTTGCGAGCATCGGCGATGGGTCGGTGCCACTGGCGATTAAGCCTCTTGGGCTACCGGAATCACGTTCGAGGCGATTTTTTGATACTCCTCGATTTCGTGGAAGTTCATGTAGCGATAGATCTCGCCTGCCATGGCGTCAAACTCACCCATGTAACGCTGATACTCATCAACGGTCGGCAGACGACCTTCTACAGCAGCAACCGCTGCTAGCTCTGCCGAGGCGAGGTAAACATTTGCACCATCGCCCAGACGGTTCGGGAAGTTACGTGTAGACGTGGACACCACAGTGCTCTTCGCTGCAACGCGTGCCTGGTTACCCATACACAGTGAACATCCCGGCATTTCCATGCGGGCGCCTGCACGGCCATAGATGCCGTAGTAACCCTCTTCGGTCAGCTGGTGCTGATCCATTTTGGTCGGTGGCGCAAGCCACAAGCGGGTTTTCAGGCTGCCCGCAGGCTGTTTTTCGAGCAATTTACCTGCCGCGCGGAAGTGACCAATGTTGGTCATGCACGAACCGATAAACACCTCGTCGATTTTCTCACCGGCAACATCAGACAGTAAGCGGGCGTCATCCGGGTCGTTCGGGGCGCAAAGAACCGGCTCTTTAATGTCAGAGAGGTCGATCTCGATGACTTCGGCGTACTCGGCGTCTTTGTCGGCGCGCATTAGACTCGGATTGGCCAGCCACGCTTCCATGCCTTCGATACGACGGCTGATGGTGCGCTCGTCGCCGTAGCCATTAGCAATCATCCACTTCAGCAGCGTGATGTTGGATTTCAGGTACTCGGTCACGCTCTCTTCAGACAGCGTAATAGTACAGCCAGCGGCGCTACGCTCAGCGGAGGCATCGGAAAGCTCAAATGCCTGCTCGACGGTGAGGTCTTCTAGGCCTTCGATCTCCAGCACGCGACCAGAGAAGGCGTTTTTCTTGCCGGATTTCTCGACCGTCAGCAGACCTTGCTTAATCGCGTACAGCGGAATGGCGTGAACCAAATCGCGTAGCGTAACGCCCGGCTGGCGCTTGCCTTTGAAGCGCACCAGAACGGATTCCGGCATGTCCAGCGGCATAACGCCCGTAGCAGCGGCGAAGGCCACCAGGCCAGAACCGGCAGGGAACGAAATGCCCAGCGGGAAGCGGGTGTGAGAGTCACCGCCAGTACCCACGGTGTCCGGCAGCAGCATGCGGTTCAACCAGCTGTGGATGATACCGTCGCCGGGGCGCAGCGAAACGCCGCCACGGTTCATGATGAAGTCCGGCAGGGTGTGGTGAGTGTCCACATCTACTGGCTTCGGATATGCCGCCGTGTGGCAGAAGGACTGCATGACCAGATCGGCTTGGAAACCAAGACAAGCAAGATCTTTCAGCTCGTCGCGGGTCATCGGGCCAGTGGTGTCCTGGGAGCCTACGGTGGTCATCTTCGGTTCGCAGTACATGCCGGGACGAACGCCGTCCATGCCGCAAGCCTTACCCACCATCTTCTGCGCTAGCGTAAAGCCTTTGCCGGTATCGGCCGGCTGATCGGGCAGTCGGAAAACGTCTGAAGGCGCCAAGCCTAGCGACTCGCGCGCTTTACCGGTCAGGCCACGGCCGATGATCAGCGGGATACGGCCACCGGCGCGCACCTCGTCGAGGATCACCTGGGTCTTGAGTTCGAAGGTGGTCAGTACCTCGTCGGTGCCGTGCTTGCACACTTTGCCTTCATAGGGGTAGACGTCGATCACGTCGCCCATCTCGAGTTTGGAGACATCCATCTCGACGGGCAGGGCACCGGCGTCTTCCATGGTGTTGAAGAAGATCGGGGCGATCTTGCCGCCGAAGCAGAAACCGCCGGCGCGCTTGTTGGGCACGTAGGGGATGTCGTCGCCGAAGAACCACAGCACGGAGTTGGTGGCCGACTTGCGCGAGGAGCCGGTGCCGACCACGTCGCCCACGTAGGCGACCGGGAAGCCCTTGGCCTTTACTTCCTCGATCTGCTTCAGCGGGCCGGTGGTGCCGGGCACTTCAGGCACGATGCCTTCGCGCTCGTTCTTGAGCATGGCGTTGGCATGCAGCGGAATGTCGGGGCGCGACCAGGCGTCCGGCGCGGGGGAGAGGTCGTCGGTGTTGGTCTCGCCCGGCACCTTGAAGACGGTAAGGGTTATCTTCTCGGCCAGTGCCGGCTTGGAGAGGAACCACTCGGCCTCGGCCCAGGACTGCATGACGTCCTTGGCCACCGCGTTGCCGGCCTTGGCGCGCTCTTCCACGTCGTGGAAGGCATCGAACATCAGCAGGGTGTGCTTGAGCTGTTCGCCGGCCTCCTTGGCGAGCTCGGCATCGTCCAGCAGCTCGACCAGGGTGGCGATGTTGTAGCCGCCCTGCATGGTGCCCAGCAGTTTGACCGCGTGAATTTTATCGATCAGCGGAGAGGTCGCTTCCCCTTTGGCAATGGCCGTCAAGAAGCCAGCTTTGACGTAGGCGGCTTCGTCGACACCGGGAGGAACGCGATTGGTGATTAAGTCGAGAATGAATTCCTCTTCACCGGCCGGGGGCGCTTTGAGTAATTCGATCAAGGCCGCGACTTGCTCGGCGGTCAGGGGCTTAGGCGGGACGCCCTCTGCGGCGCGTTCCTCGACATGTTGGCGGTAAGCTTCAAGCACGTTGGGGCCCTCTCATCTTCTTAGTAGTGATGAATCAGTGGTGCCGAACGACTACTAGCATGGTGGGTGAGGCGTTCGGACACGTGACAGACGCTTGACAAACAGCGTCTGGTGGATGAGCGAGATTCTACGGGAAACTGTCGACAATGTTAAGAAGCCAAGCTAAGTGCCTGCTTGTACTTTATGTTGAGGCGCTGATATTGAGCTCCTTTCTTGCGGCTTTTTTGGTTAATGTGCCCAAAATCTGAAAGTTTTTTACCAGCAGGGGTGTTTTGAGGTAAGCGCGGGTGTGATTATTGTGATGCCGCGTTACCATAGGCATACGATTAATTCGTTATTAAGTAACGTAGTGAAGTGGTTTAGGCGGTGTGTGGAGCGCCAAATAAGCTGGGCTTATATATTAGAAATATGCTATATGAGAATTGAGGCGCCATTAAATAAGTGGCCTTCGGATAGCTAGGGAACAAACGCCAACGGCGTTTATATGTTATACAACAGTGAGATAAGCGCTCGGTAGCGGTATTATGTCTATACAACTAATGGCACTAAAAACAGCAGATCACTCCCTTTCAGCGGATGATTTGCTACCAGAAAGTCTGCATCAGTTTCTTGCTTGCCCAACGCCTGATGCGTGGTTGCAGTGGGCGCTTGCCAATCCTGAAACGCTGCTGATTGACCATGCGCAGTGTGAGAAGAAGGCGGCTTCCACCGCGATGAGTTTGCTTTACCGCTATGTCGATCAGCCGCTTTTATTAAGCAAAATGTCTCAGCTTGCCCGCGAAGAGCTGCTGCACTTTGAACAAGTGGTGGGCCTGATGGAAAAGCGTGGTGTGGCCTATCATCACCTCACTGCCTCGCGCTATGCCGAGGGGCTGCGCAAACATTTACGCAGTAACGATCCTGAGCGCTTAATCGATGTACTGATTATTGGCGCATTAATTGAGGCACGAAGCTGTGAGCGCTTTGCCCGCCTTATCCCTTACTTAGACGAAGAACTGGCGAAGTTCTACCGCACGCTGGTGAAGTCAGAAGGGCGCCATTTTGAAGATTATCTGCTGTTGGCGCGTCAACAGACCGCTGAGCCGATTGATGACCGTATTGCCTTCTTTGTCGCACGTGAAGCGGAGCTGATGACGACTCCGGATACGGCGTTTCGTTTCCATAGCGGCGTGCCCGCCTAAGTCGCTGCTAGTCAGGCGGGATGTGTATCATGCGCGATGCTCAACAGACAGACCAGCTGACCTTGTTTGGTCACTTCTCCTTAACCCAGGGGGAGGATGTACTCACTCATTTCAATTACGACAAAGTTAAGGCCCTGTTGGTGTATCTTTTGTTGCATCGCCAGCCGGTCAATCGTGCGGCACTGGCTGAGCTGCTCTGGCCAGACCAGGGGCTTTCGTCAGGTCGTACCAACTTGCGCCACGCGTTGCACTGCCTGCGTCAGTCCATGGGTGATAACGCCGATCAGGTATTGAACGTATCGCGACAGACTATCGCCTTTCATTTACCTGCCCACTGGCAGGTAGATCTACATGACCTGCAGCAGTTGCTAGAAGGCCCCAAGGATTTAGAAACCCTTGAGGAGGTGATGTCATGCTACCAAGGCGATCTAATTGAAGAGTTGCAGTTGGCAAGTTGCAGCGAATTTCAGCGCTGGCTAGTGCAGGTGCGCAATGAGTGGCGTCAGCGGGTGATCCGGTTTGCCGAGCAAGTGCTTGAGGTTCATGACGAAACGCCAGACGAGATGCTGGAAGGCCTGGTGAGCCGCTTTTCAGGCTATGGGCCTTTCCATGAACGTTTGGTGCGTCAACTGGCCGAAAAAAATCAAATGGCCGCTGCTCATGAACAGTACAACAGCTATTTGCAGTTGCTCGCGCTGTCGGGCCAGCAGCCGGAGCCCGGTTTCTTACAGTTGGCCAGCTACTGGTCGGACGGCCACCACGACCCGCGAGCCTTGTCGCCCCAGGGCGCTTTTTCTCGTGCACTGGCAGCCGATAGTAAGCCGCTGCGTGAAGATGAGATTGAGCTTCGCCAACTGTCGGTCATGGCGATTCGCTTACGTCTGAAAGGCGACTGGCAAGAGCGGGCGGCAACTCGTAACTGTCTAGCGCTTCAGCTGGAACTATTGCGCTGGCTAGAGCAGCAGTGCCATCACTTAGGTGGCTTCTGGCTGCCTGGGGCCACCGGCGGTTTGGGACTGGCGTGTTTCGGCACCCACGGCCCTGCGCATCAGCTTGCCGAGCTGGTAGCGCTCTATGAACACTGCCGCCAAGCGCTGCCGCAGGAAACTCAGCGCCATTGGAGTGGGGAAGGGGAAGCGCCTTCGTTTGAGCTGGCGGCTGGGTTACATAGCGGCCGTGTGGTCTATCTGCCTGAACGCCAGTTGGCTGACCCGCTTGGCCAAGTCACACAGGTCTCCCTTGAGCTAATGGGCGCTGCTGAAGGTAGTGAACTAGTGATTTCTCAAGAAGCCAGCCAGCACATGCCCCCGGCACTGGACCTGCAGCCGCGCTTGGTGTCGCGCTTGATGGCAAGCGATGGTCGAGTGCGCTTGCGGGCGCTGGTGTTAGGCCAGAATGAAGGCGGCCGGGATGCGCTGCCGCCCAGTCTGGTCGGCCGCGAAACGTCTCTGCGTACGCTGCGTGATGCGCTGGCAAGAGCGGGTATCGGCTTAAGGCAAAGTGTCTTGGTGCGGGGGGCCTCAGGCATGGGAAAATCGGCGCTGATGGTTGGTTTTCGTCAGCTTGAACTTAGCCGCGACGCCGCTATCTGTTGGCAGCCAACCACACGCTTGTCGGTGTTAGAGCCTTACGGGGTGGCCCGTTCTCTCTTGGCGTGGCATCTAGGCGCCACGCCTACTCAAGAAGCATTGCATGAGTTGCAGGCATCGTTGGGTGATACAGCGCTAGACGATGCTCGCCAACAGCTGTTGGAAGAGGCGCTGGGGGTTAGGGACGTTCAGGAAATTACTCAGCTTACCCAAAACGGGGAAGCGGTAGAGTTGGTCGTGAAACTGCTGCACCGTCTGATCGACCAGCGCGCTGGCGCCCAGACTCTCGTCTTGATGGTTGATGATCTACAGTGGTTGGACGAACCCTCCTTCAAAGTATTGGCCGGTTTACAAGCTCGTTTGCCCATCAATACAGCCTTCATGCTGGTGGCCAGTCATCACGGTCGTGAAGCGCTACCAGTGAAGCTGCATTGGGATCAGCAAATTACCCTCGGCAAGCTCGATGCGCTGCAGTCGTCTCGGCTGCTCTCCCAGCTATCGCGCCGCTATCGTATGCATTTAAGCCCTCGACTGTGTAACCAAATTATTGAGCGATGCGATGGCGTGCCGCTCTATATGCAGGAGATTTGCCGTCGCCTGGATATGGATCGTCGCGAAGGGCGTAGTGTTCAGTTCGATGAATTGCCCAAAGGGCTGCTTGGCCTGCTGGCCAGCCGTATCGATCAGCTGGAAGGGGATCGGGAAATTGCCCATATTGCGGCGGTGCTGGGTAAACGCTTCCGCCTCGACTTCCTGGCTGAATGCAGCGGCTGGGATAAAGCGCGGATTTCTCAAGCCGTAGAGCATATGCGCCTGCTGGAAATTATTGAGCCGGTTGATAAAGAGAGCGGCGAGCACGAGTACCAGTTTAGCCATCAGCTACTACAAGAAGCGGCTTATCTCTCCTGCCCCCGGGATGTACGGGTCAAGCTGCACCAGCAGGTCGTTACGCTGATAGAAGAGCGTTTCCCTGTGTGGATCAGCCGCCATCCGGGGGATTTCGCCACCCATCTGCGCCGCAGCGGCCACTACGCTCGAGGCGCGCGCTATTTCGAACTGTCTGCCCGTGAAGCGCTGAAGGTGAGCGCGAACCGTACGGCGCTGCGGATGGCCGACTTCGGTTTGGCCAGTTTGCGCCACGTTGACCATGAAGTGGAGCGTGAGGTCAGCCTACTTACCGTGCGTGGGCAGGCAGCGTTTGCGCTGGAAGGCCATGGCTCGCCCACTGCCCACGAAAGCTTTGTGCGCGCCCGGGAGCTGCTGCGTCAATCCGGTGGTAATTCGCCGGACGACCCGGAAGATTTAGAACAAATTTTCCTAGTCAAGTGGGGGCTGTGGGTAGGCCGCAGCCAGCGCTACGCCCATGCCGACGCGTTTGCACTTGCCTCTGCCTTGGCGGATATTGCCGAACGTCTGGAAGACCCGCGCTATCGCCGTTTGGCCGACTATGCCCGGGCGCACTGTGAGTACTGGGCCGGACGAATTCAGCAGGCCCATGACCACCTGGATGAAATCGACCCGCTCAATGCGCAAATGATGATCGAGTGGCTGCCCTTCTCGGATCACCCGCAAGTGACAGCTGCCTGCTTCCAGGGCTGGGCACTCTGTTTACGTGGCGACTATCAGCGCGCCGAGCGTCACGTCTCGTCGGCCATCCGTCTTGCTGAAAAAATTGGTCACCCGGGAACGCTTGCCATGGCGTTAATGTTTGCCGCAGCGCTCTATCGCCAATTAGGGCATGTGCATCTTGCGGCACGCCATGCTGAGCGCGCGGCCGCCATGACGGGCACGCCGGACCTTCAGCTGTGGCAAATCTCCGCCCAATGTGTGTTGGGTTGGCAGAGGGCCATGGCGGGGGATCACGCTGGTTTAGTCCAATTAAGAGATAGTCTGGACCAGATGGCTGAGCTGAATGGGCGAGATCGTTTCCAGCGCCCCGTCCTTTGGTACTCAGATGCCTGTATTGAACTTGGCGAGTTAAAGGCCGCCGAGGAGTATCTGGATCAGTGTTTGGTGATTGCCCGAGAGCGCACCACGCTCTTTTTGCCCGAGTTGGCGACTCAACTGGCCAGAGTGCGTGACTTGCTGGGGCGCCCGGCCAGTGAAGTAAAGGCGCTTGCCGAAATGGCGATTGTGCAGTCACGGGAACACGGCAACCGCCATCAAGAGTTAGCGGCCTTGGAGCTTTGGCTTACGCGGATTTCACCCAATGATCAGCAGGCAAAAGAGGCGTTCCGTCGCCTGTTGAGCGAGGTTAGCCACAGCGATGCACCGGTGCTGGTGCGCTGGGTTAGCCTACTGGGTCGCCGTTTGCCCCACTCGCTAAGTGTTGAAAACGAGGCTTAAACATTCAGCGAGTGCTCTCTTCTAGCCACGACAGCGTGGCGATCGCCTCATCACGGTGCTCGCCACACACGGTGGGGTCATAATCGAACTGCCCGCACACCATCGGGCGCAGCGGGCTGCCAAACAGCATGCATAAGTTGTTGGCGTCGAGTTGAACGCAGCGCACCCCCGCCGGTTTGCCCTCGGGCATTCCGGGTATCGGCGATGTAATAGACGGAGCTATACAGCAAGCGCCGCAACCTGCTCGGCATGTGGCGCTGCTGTCACTGGTGATCAACTCACTCATGGGCTCGCTTGTGCTGTCGCGCCTTTGTCGATTCCTTCAAAGGCGTATACGTGAGTGGCGGCCCCCGTTTGCTTGGCGATCTGATCGGCCAGCCAGAGGGCAATATTTTCTACTGTTGTGGGCTTTGGCAGCACGCTACAGCGCTCAGATGGCAAGGTGATTGAGAAGCTGCCTTGGGCTGCTTCATAGCGGCAGGTGAGCTGTGACTCGCTATGCTCTGCTATATCTGCCTCTTCCAAAAGATAACGATTATCCAGCCACGCTCCCCATTGCTGTTCCAACTGCGGCTGTCGCTGTTGTTCCTGGAAGATATGCAGGCGAGAGCGATGCCCGTGGGCAATGCGCTGGCAGTTACCCGAATGACGTTTTAATCCATGGCTATAGCCATAGGCAGCACCATTGATAAGCTCATCGCTTAGCGTGAGCGTCACGCGTTCAACATTGGCTGGCCGCTGCTCGGTGAGTTGGGCGCTGAGGTGCTGAGTCACCCGTTCTAGAGTGATCGATGCCCAGGGAAGTAGGGTAAATGCCTCTGTCGGTCCACGAACTTCCATCACGTAGGGCGTGGTGGTGCGAATGCAGAGTCCTTCATCGCATTCGCTGACCTCAACACCGGGTGCTTGGGTGGGCACCAGTAGGGTGTGGTCCAGTCCGCTATCCAGGGTGCGTTTGATCCACGGCTTTACTTCACCGAAGTCGAACAGCATTCCGTCCTCGCCTAGTTCACCCTCCAGTTGAGCATCCACTTGCCAGCTACAGCCAACCAACCCTTTCGTGGGGCACCAAAGAGAGACATCGATATGGGTCAGATGATTAACAAATAGCGCCATTACTCGAATCCTGCGATTTTGTGCGTTTGCAGTGACAGCCGCCACTGTGGGTTGGCCATGCAGTACGCGGTGGTGGCCTGAACGGTCGCTGCGCCGTCGGTGGCAATACTTTTTTGAGCGACGGCACTGAGATCCATCGGCTGTAAAAAGAAGTGGCTAAAGGCGAGGTGAGAAAACTGCTCCGGTGGCGCATCGGCCTGGGGGAAAACCAGTTTCAACTCATCGCCTTGGGTGATCGCTAGCGGGTTACTACCCTTAGGGCTAACGCAGAGCCAGTCAATCCCCGCAGGAGCGGGCACCGTACCGTTGGTTTCCACTGCCACTTCGAAGCCTTCGCTATGCAGCGTGGCAATGAGCTCGGTATCGAGCTGTAGCAGCGGTTCGCCGCCGGTAAATACCACGTATGGCACGGCGTTGTTAGCTTCCTGAGGCCACAGCGCTTTGATGTGTTCTGCCAGCGCCTGGGCTGTGTTAAACCGGCCGCCATTAACTCCGTCGGTACCGTTAAAGTCGGTGTCGCAAAAGGTACATTTTGCGTTTGCTCGATCTATTTCCCGGCCTGACCAAAGATTGCAGCCTGTAAAACGGCAGAACACGCTGGCACGACCTGCCTGGGCGCCTTCACCCTGTAAGGTGTAGAAGGCTTCTTTAACGTGATACATCAGTGCGCCACCTGTGAAGTGTCGATGGCGTAGTCGAGAGGATCGACGCTGTGGTTAGCCGCAAAGGCGGCCAGCCGTTCACGGCAGCTACCGCACTGGCCGCAGGCGAGCTGCTGGCCTTCGTAGCAGGTCCAGGTATAGCGGTAATCCAGGCCCATGGCGAGCCCATCACGCAGGATGTCGGCTTTGCTGGAGGCCAGATAAGGGGCATGGACGGTGACGGGTTCGAAGTTGGCAATCTGCGCCACATCGTTCATGGCTTCGACGAAGGCCGGGCGGCAGTCGGGGTAAAGCACGTGATCGCCGCCGTGCGCGCCATAATCCACACGGCTGGCACCGATATTGACTGCCTTGGCAATGGCTAACGACAGCAGAATCATGTTGCGATTGGGCACCACGGTGCTGTGGAGCGAGTCGGCATCGTACTCCCCTTGAGGCATGGTCAACGCAGCGTTGGTCAATGCCGAGTTGTCGATCAGCCCGTGGATGGCGCGAATATCGACGACCTGATGAGGGATGGCCAAGGACTCACATACCTGACGTGCAACGTCCAGTTCACGACGGTGGCGCTGACCGTAATCGAAGGATAGCGCATGGACAGCGAGGCCCTCGCGTAGCGCACGGTGAAGGACGGTATAGGAGTCCATGCCGCCGGAGTAGATGACGACGGTGGATGGCGCCTGGGCGCCGGATGATGCAGTGGATGACATGCTGGGTACTCATGGTCGGAGAATTTATGTCGTGCCTGCCCAAGCAGCAGGGCGGTGTTCCGGGGTCCGGTCCGGAAGGCGGGCAGTTTACGCAATGCCGCGCTTGCTGACCAGTGTTCTGGGTGGTGGCATCCGGTGTGCCAAGGGAATTGGCGTGATAAGCTACTCATCTACAGCCGCTAGAGATGGACGCATGGCCACCATAGAACATAGTGAAATCGTTAGAGCCTCCCCGGAGCGCGTATTTGACTTGTTACGCCGAGTGGAAGATTTTGCGGATTATTCGGACCTGATACGCTCGATCGATCGTCTTGGCGAAAACCGCTACCGCTGGCACGTGCGGGCAGTGGGCATGGATTGGGCGTTTGACGTGGAGGTAACCGATATCGATCCTCCAACGGTGCTGGCCTGGGAATCCCTGGAAGGTGTCAAAAACCAGGGGCGCTATCAGCTGCGTGCCGTACCCGAAGGGACTGAGGTGTCGCTGACGCTGAGCTATGACATCCGCAATCGTCTGATGGAAAAAGCGGTGAACAAGGCGGCCAAACCGCTGGTCGGAAAGGTCAGTCGACAAATTCTCGAGCGGGTTGAAGCACGCCTCAATGCGTAAATTATCTCTCTATTCCTGGCGTTGGGCGGCCGCGTTTGCGGTGGCTGCCATGCTGGCCTACATATGGCTTTGGTACTCTCCGGACCTGATGGCGGTGAAACGCTGGGCCGCGACCATGTCTCATCATCCCGTGGTCGTGGTGACGGTCATGCTGATCATGGCGGTCACCCTGGCGATTGGCTTGCCTGGCAGTATTGGACTGTGGTTGATTGCCCCCTTTTATCCCCCCTTGGTCGCTACGGTGATGTTGACCATCAGCAGCGTCGCGGGTGCCTGGGGAGCCTATCTGCTTGCTGCACGGGTCGGCGAGCGTTGGCAGCCCAAGGGGCTGACCCTCAAGGTCATGGACACGCTGAAAGCGCGTAGCGATCTGCTGACGCAATGTGCCATGCGTGTGTTGCCGGGCTTTCCACATTCAGTGATCAATTTTGCGGCAGGCTTGGGGCATATTGCCCTGGGGCGTTATCTGCTGGCTGCAGCCTTGGGGCTGGCCGTGAAATGGGCTGTCTACAGCAGTGCCATTTACGGTGCGCTGGAAGCCATCGAAGAAGAAGACCCGCTGCAGATGGACGTACTGCTGCCGCTTCTGGCGTTGACGGCTTTGTTGCTGGCGGGGGCCTGGTACCGGCGCCGCCTGGAAGCGGCGCAGGAGCAGGCGTGATGCGAAGGCCTATTCGGCTTTGTGCATCGAGGCATCCAGATGATCGACGACCTCGGCCCAGTCGGCATCTTCTTCCACTGCTTCGCGTAGAAAATCCGCTTGGCCCTCGTTCCAGCAGGGGGCGTCGGCCAAGGGCATCTCTTTGGGCAGCGGGGAGTTCCGTTCGATAAAGCGTTCGATGGAGGCTGAATCCGAGCGCAGCCCCAGTTGCTCAAACAGTTCGCTAAAGTGATGTACCGGTTGATCCATAAGTGGCTTCCTATCCAGTGGGTGGTTAATACACGTTAAGGACATTGTTTAACCATAGCGGGAATAAACCACTATGCCAGTGTAGTACTGGCTAGATCATTTAACGTTCGCCCACTAGCGTCGTTAAAAACCGTCGCCTCTGATCCTCTAATGAAATTGGTTGCGCTAGTACATGCACCAGTTTGGTGTAGGCGGCCTCGGGCGTCATGTCATCGCCGGATAGCACCCCAGCATTGTTGAGACCGTGCCCTGCTGCATAAGCCCCCATATGCACACTTCCTTGTGGGCATTGGCTGATGGCGGCGATGAGTTTGCCTTCTCCGCTCGCCTTGGCAATCACCTCTAGTAGTGCGGGATTATCCGGTAAATTGCCTGCGCCCCATAGCTGTAGCAGCGCGCCTTTCACGTTTGGATGGCTAAGCCACGCCTCTAATTGCCAGGGCGCTATGCCAGGCCATAGGGTAATGCGAACCACCTCGCCATTGGCGACAGGCTGGTAGTCCACCAGCTCAAAGCGCGGAGCCCCGCGCTGCTGGTAAGACAAGCCGCGGCTGGGGAACAGAATAAAGTCGTCGCCGATGCGCTCGCCCAGCAGTGGGTAGCTGGGTGATGAAAACGCCTCGACAGCCTCGCTGTGCTGTTTGATGGCGCGCGTGCCTCTGAGCAGGCGGTTGGCAAAATAAATGGCCACTTCCTGCAGTTCGGGATGGGCAGCAAATCGTAGAGCGCCGTAGAGATTTTGTAAGGCATCGCTGTTAGGAGCCTCTAGGGGAGCCATGGCACCCGTCAACACCACAGGCCTATCTAAGCCCTGCAATTGGTAGGCTAAGCTAGCGGCGGTCCAACTTAGCGTGTCGGTACCGTGAATTACCACAAAACCACGATGCTCTGTAAAGCGCTCGGCGATGTCGGCGGCTAACTGCTGCCATGTTATTGGGGTCGCCGCGCTGGAATCAATCAGAGGTGAGTAGCTGATGACATCATAAGCAGGGAGCATTTGTTGGTCCCGCAACGGCAGCTGGCTCAGTGCGCTGGCCAAGCGTTTAGGAAAATCACCGGCAGGTGAGAGCCCGTTAGCCTGAGGCTGCATGCCGATCGTGCCGCCGGTGTAAATCACAAGCAACCGCTCTTGGCTGCTTTGAGCATCTGCAAGGAGAGGAGCCTGGCTCATCGCTGTATCCTGTTGAAAGCTAAGAAGTAGTTAGCGGTGATATACCTGTAGTTGGCCGCTTTGGTCATCAAGCTGCCGTTTGCGTCCCGCAAAGAACGCAAAGCCGCAGCAAACGCCGATCAATCCAATCAGTAGCCAAGCAATATGCTGCGTGGTAGCACCGGCTTGGAGCATCAGACCAACCCCAAAGGGCCCCAGTGCGGCCAGGGTATAGCCGCCCCCTTGCACCAAGCCAGAAAGCTGGCCTGCAAGGCGTTCGTTCGCGGTTCGCAGTACCAATAAGCTTAATGCAAGGCTAAAACTTCCACCTTGCCCAAGCCCCAGCAACACGGCACCGGGCCATCGCCATGCCAACGGAGCGGCTAACAGCATGACAAGCCCTAGGGCGGTACATACCAATACCAACAGCAGGGCCGGGCGCTGGTCGTGATGCAATCGCGCAATCCAAGGCGCACTCAGTGCTGAGACCAGTTGGCACATAATGGAAACGGCCATCGTCCAGCCAGCGGTTGCCTCGCTGTATCCGCGCTCAATCAGAAGAGTTGGCAGCCAGCCGAAAACGATATATGCCATGGAAGATTGAATGCCCATAAAGAGCATCACCTGCCAGGTTAGCGGCTGCCTGAGTAGCGACACGAGGGGGATGCTGGTGGGCAGGTGAAGCGTTGGTTTTGGCGCAGGAGATGGTGCATAGCTGATCCATACGATGAGTGTAGCCAGTGCGAGCAGTGACCAACTGACTAGGCTGGCTTGCCAGTTGCCCAGCCACTGCATTAACGGCACGCTGAGCCCAGCGCCTAGAGCGCCCCCCAAGCAGAGTGCCATGGTGTAGAGCCCGGTGAGCAAATCCGCATTTTGAGGCAGCTCACGCTTGACTAGCGCGGGTAACAGCGTGCCCGCCAAGCCAATAGCACTACCGGCCATGGCGGTACCTAGATAAAGCAATCCAGGAAAAGGCAGAACCCGTAACAGCAAGCCGCTGGCCAGCAGGAGTAATGCGGCACTAAGTGCACGCTCACTCCCTATACGGTTGCCAATCATTGGTGCCAAGGGGGCGGTTAAGCCAAGAAAAAGAACGGGGAGCGTGGTTAGCAAGCCCGCCGCTGAGGCGGAAAGCCCCGCACTTTCTTGCAGCCGACTTAGCAGGGGGGCGACCGAGGACATGGCAGGGCGTAAATTTAGCCCCACCATAAACATCAGCAAAATGAATCGGCAAGCGTGGCGTGAGATCATGAAGCGGCGCTTATTTTAAGTAGGGGCGAAGGTCGCCTCGCACCGCATCTAGCAAGGTGATGAAGTGATAATCTTGCGTGGTATCCAAGCAATCAACACGTGCCTGGGTACGCATGCCTTTATTGATATCAAGCTTGTCGTAAATTTCCAGCGTTAGCTTGCGTGCCGGTTTATCACCTGGCGCGATGATGCCATCTTCTAGGGTAAAAGTTTCCAATAGTGTGACCCGAACGCGGGTGCTGTTGCCTTCGCTTAGTACGCGCCGTACAAATAACCAACCTTCACAGGGGAGTGAGGCGTTATCGCGTTCGCGTAAAAACAGAGTGCGATAACAGGCACCTTCGTTTGAGGCTTTTTCAGCCATGCTGCGATAGGCCTGCAAGACCTGATTAGCTGAGGCGCGGGCGTCCTCTAGGCGCTGAGAAATACCTTGATGCTCGCGGCTGAGTTGCTCCTGACGCTGAAAAGTCAGCCATTGACGATAATCTGCCATGAGTTGTGAAGACGCCATAATCACTCCATGAATTAATTCAGCAAAAACGCCGGAATAAGCGAGGCGCTACCTTCGCATATTCCGGGCGTTCGGGCTACCGGCGAGTGCGACGGCAGCGCTCGCCACCAGCATTGGCAGCTTGGCCGCCAGGCTTGCGGTTAGCCCTTGGCTGGCGCTGGCCGCGGCGGCCATTCTCGATCGGTTCTGGCTTGGCGTTGGGGTCTGGCTCAAAGCCTGGCTCAATATGTTTCGGCAGCGTTTGATTAATCAGGCGCTCAATGTTTTTGAGTAGGCCGTGTTCATCGACACACACCAAAGACACCGCTTCGCCATTGCTACCCGCGCGCCCTGTGCGCCCAATACGGTGGACATAGTCTTCAGCCACGTTGGGCAGATCGAAATTCACCACGTGAGGAAGTTCATTAATATCTAGCCCGCGTGCCGCAATATCGGTGGCTACCAGCACTTGTAGGTCGCCGCTCTTGAAAGCACCCAGCGCCCGAGTACGTGCTCCTTGGCTTTTGTTGCCATGGATCGCCATCGCGGGAATATCCTGCTTGGAGAGCTGTTCAGCGAGCCGGTTAGCGCCATGCTTGGTGCGGGTAAACACCAGCACCTGGAACCAGTTGTGGCGCTGGATCAGATGGGCCAATAGATCGCGTTTTTTGTCGCGATCAACGCGGTAGATGGCCTGCTCAATTTTTTCTGCCGTGGTGTTGCGTGGAGCCACTTCGATGAGGGCAGGGTTATTCAGCAGTTGCTGGGCCAGCGTTTGGATCTCGTTAGAGAAAGTGGCAGAAAACAGCAGGTTTTGGCGCTGTTTCGGCACCAGACGCAATAGCCGTTTGATATCGTGGATAAAGCCCATGTCTAGCATACGGTCGGCTTCATCTAACACCAGAATTTCAATGGCGGAGAGGTCGACATGCCCTTGCTGGTGCAAATCAAGCAAGCGCCCAGGGGTGGCTACTAGAATGTCCAGGCCGGCTCTTAAAGCGTCGACTTGGGGCTGCTGGCCCACGCCACCAAAAATAATGTGTGAACGTAGTGAGAGGTGCTGCCCATAAGCAGCCACGCTTTCCCCCACTTGTGCAGCCAGTTCGCGGGTGGGTGTGAGGACCAGTGCGCGAACCTGGCGTTTGCCAGGGCGTTTGCCATTTGCCAAGCGCTGTAGCATCGGTAGCGTAAAGCCAGCGGTTTTGCCGGTACCGGTTTGTGCGCTGGCAAGAAGGTCGCGACCTTCAAGAACGATGGGGATGGCCTGTTGTTGAATAGGCGTAGGCTGTGTATAGCCCTGCGCAGTTACCGCGCGCAATAAATCGTCATGCAGACCAAGATCAGAAAAACTCATGCGTTCTCCGCAATCGCATAGCAATCGGCGCCACTAGCTCGGCGGCGTTGCTAGGCGTAATGTTCAAAAAGCGAGGATGGTACACCGTCGCGGCAGCGAAGTTTGCCAGATAATACGCTGTGCCGCGACGGGCATTTATACGTCTTGTAACGCCATACCAGGCATAACAAGGGGGTGACAGGGTAGCGCTGACAGTGATGTCATTTATTGGCAAAGAGTGTAACACGAAAGTCTCACACCAATGCTGTTCCCCTAGCGATTGCAATAAAGGTTTAGAAGTAGCCGCCTTGTCGAACCTGCTGAGCAATTTGTGCAGCAACACTCTCCCAGCTTTCGCCCAACGAACGGACCAGGGCAGGGTAGCCATCCTGTTCAAGAGTGGTTTCTGCAGTGAAGCTTTTGAGTGCGAGCAACTCGCCATCGGTATCTCGAAGCTGCCACTGGCCGCTGGCTACCGCGACACCGTCAAAGCGGCCTTGGAATTGATCCACTTCCATGGACAGGGTGAGCGCCCCAGGGCTGCTACCTTCTGCTCGTACCACTTGCACGCTGGGTAACTGATCTGCCAATTCGGCCCGTAAGGCGCGTTCAAGCTGGCGCCCAATACCCTCCGCCCACTGGTGCTCCCGCGCTTCGTTTAACGTGATGTCGTCTAACTGCATCACAATCCCGTCCACGTCTAAATAGTGGGCTAGTCGAGGTGTGCGCACTTGCAGCGTGGCCTGG
Source organism: Halomonas sp. Cn5-12 (assembly GCF_021532545.1). Classification (NCBI taxonomy): domain Bacteria; kingdom Pseudomonadati; phylum Pseudomonadota; class Gammaproteobacteria; order Oceanospirillales; family Halomonadaceae; genus Halomonas; species Halomonas sp. Cn5-12. The sequence continues at coordinate 13,397 of NZ_JAKGAY010000001.1, read as the reverse complement.
GTGTTAGCCGGTGCGTTCACTGCTGGGCTGGCAGGAAGCATATAGCGTGCAGGGGGAGAGACACTGCTAGCGCAGGCGGAAAGCAGCAAGCTCAAACTGATGATCAGCAGTAGTAGCGGTAATCGGCGTAACATGACGTTCAATCCTTCTTAACGGGGAGCACGAGGAATCGGGTCCTGCGTTTCTAAATTGTCGAACAGCAGCGCGCGTGGGTTCTCGTTCAGCGTCCGAGTGAGCGGTTGTAGGTCACGCATCAGCCGATCCAAACGCTCAATGGCGCCGGTAAGCTCTTGATAGGCGGGCGATGAAGGCGAGACCCCTTGAAGGGTGCTGCGCAGCTCTTCCAGCGTGCCGTTGAGGTTGCTCCCGATGGCTTGCGTTTCTGGATCATTGAGCAACTGATTGATAGACGCGCTGACTGCACGCACTTCGTTCAGTACACTTTCAGAAGCTTGCAGGTTGCGGTCCAGCCCGGCTATCAAAGGTTCTACTTCCAAGGCGTTTAGTTTTTCAAGCAGGCTAGTCACCTGAGCCTGAATCTGTGCAAAACCGCCCGCTACCGTCGGGAATACGGTCCGCTCGGAGAAAACTTCCGCGACGTATTCGTCGGTAAGGTCACGCCGGAAGTTAAGGTCCACAAACAGCGCACCCGTTAACAGGTTGCCATTCTTGAGTGATGCCCGAAGGCCTAGGCCGAACATGCGCTTAAAGCGGTTATCCCACTCCTCCAGGTCGATATCGGTGTTTTCGATCCCTAAGCGTTGTGGTTCGATGCGGATGAGCACAGGGATGGCGAAACGAGCCCGCGAATCGGGCTGTGGCGCCGTAAAATTCCAGGGTACTGCTGCCACGGTACCAATTCGGACGCCACGAAACTCGACCGGTGCGCCTCGTGATAGCCCGCGAACCGTGTCATCAACAAGCAATACATACTCTAGATAGCGGTTAAATGTGCCTTCCCGGGCAGTATCTTCATCAGCATAGAGGTTAAAACGTGTATTGGCTTCTACCGGCTTACCCATGGGAAGATCTTCAGGCACACCAAAGGTGACACCGCCACCCAGCAGAGCTTCCAGCGATTCTACGTTGACCCGCACGCCGTCAGCATCCAGGCGGAAGTCCACTCCGCTAGCGGTCCAGAAGCGGGTGCTATCGGTCACGAGCTGGGCGTAGGGTTCTTCGATAAATACTTGGTGGTGCATGGTACGTGTGTCTGCATCGAAGCGAGCGTCTTCTACGCGCCCTACCGTGTAACCTTGATAAGAGACGGGATCCCCAACACGCAGCGAATTGCCTAATTGGCTGACAAGGCTAATTTGTAATCCTGCTTGCCCAGCAGGCGCGACCGGTGGGAGATCGCTTACCTCAAACTCCCGCTTAGGCTCCTCTGATTGCCCAGGCTCAAGCTGTATATAAGCCCCCGAGAGTACCGTGCCCAGGCCGCTGATGCCTTCGCGACCAATGCGCGGCTTGACGACCCAAAAGCGACTGTCTTCGCGGAGCATGGCTTCGGCTTCGGGTTGAATTTGAGCCATCATCACCGCGTGAGACAGGTCATCAGACAAACGAACGCTCTGTACGCGGCCAATCTCAACATTGCGGCTGCGGATCAGCGTACTGCCCGCCTCAATACCTTCTGCGCTGTCCATGGTCAGCGTCACCATGGTGCCCCGGCTTGAGTAGTTATCATAAACCAGCCACAGCCCAATAATGACGGCCACCAAAGGAACTATCCAAATAGGCGATAGCCGAGTTTGTGGCGACGATTTTGCTTTATGTAACTCATTGTTTTCAGCGTTTGAGGTATTCTGAGGCGTGGAATCATTAGCCATCAACAGGTTCCTTGGTGGCCGCTTTACGGCGAAGAGGGCGTGGAGTGTGGGTATCCCAGATTAAGCGAGGGTCAAATGTCATGGCAGCCAGCATGGTGAGCACTACGACGGCACCAAAAGCTAGCGCGGCAGGACCTGGTGTAATCGACATTAATGACCCAGCGCGGATGAGGGCGACCAAAATGGCCACGACAAATACGTCAACCATTGACCAGCGTCCAATAAATTCAGTTAATCGATAGAGGCGGGTACGGCTCTGTGCGTTGAGCTCGTTGCTGCGCTTAATCATCAAGCATAGCCATGCGAGTGCCACCAGTTTGCCAACAGGCACAATCACACTGGCGATAAAAATCACCGCAGCCACCGGCCAGGACCCCATTTGAATGAGCTGAACAACGCCGCCAACGATAGTGGAGGGTGCTGAGCTGCCTAAACTGGTAGTGGTCATGATGGGGTAAAGGTTGGCGGGTATATACATGATGCTAGCTGCAAAGAGAAGCGCCCAGGTGCGCTGTAAGCTATGTGGTAGGCGCTTATGCAGTTTTTCATGGCAGCGAACACAGCGTTCTTTTCCATGCTGAATGCGATTAATCAATCCGCAGGTAGGGCAGCCAGTGACATGCTGGCTAGCAGCGGTGGTGCCAGTGAGCGTGCCTTCAGGAGCAAGGGGTTCGCCTTCCAATGAGAACCACATCCAGTCAGCGTCAATGGACTGCACCGTCATTAATAACAGTATGGCGAACAAGCAGAATGCCCAAAAGGAGATGCCAAGTTCAATCTGCGCCATGCCAGCAACTTTAATTAAGCTTACCAGTGCGCCGATGATGAATACATCGGCCATCATCCATGGGGTTAGATGTGCCAGGGAGCGGGCAATGTCACGGCTAAAAGGCATAGGGCGAGACTGCAGTAAGCCAAACTGAAGCCAGACGACGCTTACAAGATATACGGCGGGCAGCACGACAATAGTCATCATGACCGCAATAGCTACTATCGGCTGGTGGAAAGCAATCAGCGTGGTGGCGGTCTGCGATAGATCAATGCGGTTGCCAACACCGCTAACGCTGAAACTGACAAAAGGAAAAGATACCGCGACTATTAATGCGACCAATGAGGCTAACGCTAGCGCCATACTGCGCTGAGCAGGATAACGGTGGCGCTTCACTAACACATGCGAGCAGCGAGGGCAGGTGGCTTTTTCACCAGAGTTCAGGGGGGGGAGCGCAGATACCCAGTCACATTCATGGCACGCACGCAAACGCCTTCGCTGGGTGCGAGTTTCAGGGGGGGAGCAATCAACCTGGGGTGTATTAACCGGCAGCGAAGGCCGTTTCATAAAGGCGTAATGGGGCAACAGCAAACTCTCTGTGCATAATACGGTTAGAACCAATACGATGGTATATCGTGTGTGTCAACCTAGGTAACCTGATAACTACTTGCAAACAGTACTTGACCAAATACCAGAGTTAGACAAGGATGCAGCCGCGATAGTGCCTAACATTATGACATCAAGGAACTGAAATGTTACTTGCCTTTATTGCTGTGGTAGTAGGCTTGGTCCTGCTCATCTGGAGCGCAGAAAAATTTATTGATGGCGCTGCGGCAACTTCGCGGTGGCTGGGGCTGTCGCCGCTGCTGATTGGTATGTTGGTAATCGGTTTTGGTACTTCTGCACCGGAAATGATGGTGTCGGTGCTGGCAGCGATGCAAGGCAACCCAGGCCTGGCGGTGGGGAATGCGTACGGTTCCAACATTGCCAATATTGGTTTGGTTTTGGGCTTTATCGCACTTATCTCTCCGTTAGCTGTTCATTCAGGTGTTATCCGTAAAGAAATGCCCCTGTTGGTAGCGGTGATGCTGCTTACCGGCTATATGCTTTTCGACGGTTGGATTTCCCGTGCTGAAGCTATTGTGCTGCTAGTGGCGCTGGGCATATTTATTGCGATCAGCATTATTCGTTCTCGAGGTCAGGAGGATGATCCGTTGTTGGGTGAAGTGACCGAAAGTCTTGATAGCAACCCGATGTCGCGCGGTAAGGCCATCATGTGGACGCTGATTGGCTTGGTGCTGTTGATTGCCAGTTCGCGGCTGCTGGTATGGGGAGCTGTCGAGATCGCGGTAGCTTTCGGAGTCAGTGATTTAATTATCGGTTTAACCGTAGTCGCCGTAGGTACTTCTTTGCCGGAACTGGCTTCTTCAATCAGCGCACTGCGGCGTAAAGAGCACGATATGGTGCTGGGCAACGTGGTGGGCTCCAATCTGTTCAATAGTTTGGCCGTGGTAGGGTTGGCGGGTGTCATCACACCTATCGAAGTGGGTCGTGAGGTGCTGGTGCGTGACTGGAGTGTCATGACCTTTATGACGCTTATGATGGTGCTCTTCGCATTTTCTTGGCGTGGTCGCCCACGGCGTATCAACCGCGTTGAAGGCGGTGTTCTCTTCGCCATTTTTATCGCCTACACAGGCTATATGGTCAGCATTGTGGTGATGTCTTAAACGATTGCACCGAAAAATGGTGGTTTGTCTGAGGAGTATGCGTCAATGCGACACAGCTTTTTGGGCAAACTTGCGCTGTATAACGGGTGTCGAAGCGTTAAAATGCAACACAGCTAAAGAATAAGCTTAGTGCTTATAACTAAAATGCAGCGCCATTAAGGCTCAACTAAGCTTGTGACACCCATTGATGGGATTTTAATCCAGGTCTTAGGAGCGTGTGATGGAACTCGACCCCCTTTTACTATCGCGAATGCAGTTCGCCTTCGTTGTATCGTTTCATGCGATTTTTCCGGTCTTCACCATCGGTCTGGCGTCTTACATAGCGCTGCTTCATGGGCTGTTCTTCAAGACCAACAACCCCGCTTGGGACCGCCTGGCACTGTTCTGGACCAAGGTGTTTGCCGTGGTTTTCGGAATGGGCGTCGTCTCCGGGATCGTCATGTCTTTCCAGTTTGGCACCAACTGGAGCAACTTCTCCCAGGCGGCCTCCAACTTCCTCGGGCCGGTGCTCAGCTACGAGGTCGTTACCGCTTTCTTCCTTGAGGCGGCATTCCTCGGTGTCCTGCTCTTTGGCCGAGGCAAGGTGCCACAAGGGGTTCACCTGTTTGCTGCCATCATGGTGGCGATCGGTACTTTCATTTCGTCGTTCTGGATTCTTTCTGCCAACAGCTGGATGCATACGCCGGCAGGGGTAGAACTCATCGACTATCGGTTCCACGTGGTTTCCTGGACCGAAGCGATATTCAATCCCTCCTTTCCTTACCGCTTCGCGCACATGGCCATGGCATCTTTTCTGACCGGTGGCTTCGTGGTGGCCGGTGTGAGTGCCTGGTTCCTGCTGCGTGGTCGCGACCCGGAAGCCAACCGTCGAGCGCTTTCCATGTGCCTTTGGTTGCTGCTGTTTCTGGCGCCAGCCCAGGCGGTCGTGGGGGACTTCCATGGTTTGAATACTCTGGAGCACCAGCCGGCCAAAGTGGCGGCCATGGAAGGGCATTGGGAAACCTCTGGCAACGTTCCGTTGCTGCTGTTCGCCATTCCGGACCAGGAAGCGCAAACCAATCGCTTTGAAATCGGTATCCCCAATCTTGCCAGTCTCATACTGACCCACTCTACGGATGGGGTTATTCAGGGGCTGAATGAATTTGCTCCTGAAGAGCAGCCACCGGTCTGGATCGTCTTCTGGGCGTTCCGCGTGATGGTAGGGATCGGACTGTTGATGATTGCCACCGCCCTGATAGGACTGTTGCTGCGTCGCAAAGGCAAATTCCATCAGCACACCGGGTTCCTCAAGACGCTGGTGTACATGATCCCCATGCCGTTCGTCGCCGTGCTGGCTGGTTGGATCGTGACCGAGTCAGGACGTGCCCCATGGCTGGTATACGGCATGATGACCCATGCGGAAGGCGTTACGCCTTCGCTAACCGGCCCCATGGCGCTGTTTACGCTGGTGGGCTACGTGCTGGTGTACGCGGTGGTGTTCTATGCCGGTATCTACTATCTGACCCGCGTGGTGCGTAACGGCATGCTGCCCAAGGAAGAGCGTGAAGCGGCAGGCGACAATTTCAGACGCCCCATGCGTCCACTGTCGGCCACGGAAACTCCCTTTGATGACGATGTCGACCCGGTGAGGAACTGAGACATGGAAATGTTTGATCTGACGATAATTTGGGCAGGCATTATCGGGTTCGGACTGATGATGTACGTGCTGATGGACGGTTTCGATCTGGGGCTTGGGATTCTGTATCCCTTCGCCCCGGACGAAGACGCCCGGGATGTGATGATGAACTCCGTGGCGCCGGTCTGGGACGGCAACGAGACCTGGCTGGTGCTGGCGGGTGCCGGTTTGCTCGGGGCTTTCCCGCTGGTCTATTCGGTCTTCCTGCCCGCACTCTATATTGGTGTGTTCTTGATGCTGGCGGGGCTTGTTTTCCGGGGTGTGGCCTTCGAGTTCCGCTTCAAGTCCCGGCGCAATCGTCGCTGGTGGAACCGCGCCTTCTGCTGGGGCTCCGGCGTGGCCGCTTTCGCTCAAGGGGCGGTGGTTGGTGCTTACATTCAGGGGTTTCATGTCGAAAACTTTGCCTTTGCAGGTGGCGCTTTCGATTGGCTGACGCCATTCTCGGTACTGACCGGCTTCGGCCTGATGGCAGGTTATGCGTTACTGGGAGCCACCTGGCTGATCTTGAAATCCGAGGGCCACATTCAGGAGTGGGCGTACAAGATCACCCCGCTGCTGTTGGCGCTGGTACTGGGCGTCTTCGGTATCATCAGCATCTGGACTCCGTTCGTGAATCCGGTGGTCTGGGAGCGCTGGTTCGGTCATTTGCAACTGATCTGGGTGTTCCCGGCATTGGCGCTGCTGTCGGCTTTCATGGTGTATCGCTCCGTGAAACGTCGTGACGAGGGCATTCCCTTTGTAGCCACCATCGGCATCTACGTGTTCACTTACCTGGGGCTGATCGTCAGCAAGTGGCCCATCATCGTGCCCCCCAACTACACGCTGTGGGATGCCGCTTCCGCTCCTGAATCTCAGCTGTTCCTGCTGATCGGTGTGCTGTTCGTCATTCCGATCATCCTGACCTACACCGCCTGGACCTACTGGGTCTTCCGCGGCAAGGTGCGTGTAGGAGAGGGGTACCACTGATTCATGCCCCCTCCTGCGGCCCAGTCAAATTCGTTGACGCCGCGCCGTTGGCTGAGCACGCTGGCTCGTCGTGAGCGTGCTCGGCTGGCGCTGGCGGCGTGCTTCGGCGTGCTGTCCGGCGCTCAGACGATCTTGCTGGTGGTCGGGTTGGCGTGGTCGATCGAGCAACTGGTCGTTCATGGCCGCTCACCTGTCACGCTGGTGCCCGTGCTGCTCGGCCTGGTGGTCGCCGTGGCGTTGCGCTCACTGTTTCTTGCCCTACAAGAGTCGTTGAGTGCAACTGCCAGCTTGCGCATCCGTCAGTATGCTCGGGAGCAGGTCTTGAACAAGGTCGCCGCGCTAGGCCCGGTCTGGATGACGCGGCAGCAGAGCGGTGCCCTGGCGACCCAGTCGGTCGAGCACATCGAAGCCCTCGATGGCTATTTCGCGCGTTTCCTCCCGCAAATGCGCATCGTGCTGTTACTGCCACTGCTAATAGCCGTCGTGGTGGGCTGGCTCGATTATCTGGTGGCCATCTTCTTGCTGCTCTCTGCGCCATTGATTCCGCTGTTCATGGCGCTGGTCGGCATGGGGGCAGAGCGTCTCAACAAGGAGCAGTTTGCTTCCGTTGCCAGGCTCTCGGCGCATTTCGTCGACCGCGTACGCGGCATGACGACGTTGCAGCTATTTGGTCATACGCGTGCTGCCCAGCAGGACGTCTGGTATGCCACCGACCAGTATCGCCGCCTGAGCATGCGCACTCTCAGGCTGGCATTTCTCTCGTCAGCGGTATTGGAATTTTTTGCCTCGGTGGCCATCGCCGTCGTCGCCATGTACGTGGGGTTTGGTCTGTTAGGCTATATCGATTACGGTCCTTCCCCCTCGCTGACCCTGTTCAGCGGTCTGGCGGTGTTGCTACTGGCTCCGGAGTTCTTCCAGCCCTTGCGAACCCTCTCGCAGCATTATCACGACCGTGCTGCGGCGCTGGGGGCGGCAGAGAGCATCGTGACCATCCTCGATGAGCCTGACGTGGTGCCGACCCGGTTCGACGCCCCCGTCGAACCAGATGCACTGATTGAATTGGTGAATGTCGAGGTGGGCTATGGTCGGCACTCGGCGGTCTTGACGGGCGTCTCGGCCACGATACGTCAGGCAGATGTGGTGGTTATTACCGGAGAGTCAGGCAGTGGCAAATCTTCCTTGCTGTCGCTGATGGCTGGTTTTATGGCGCCTCTGCGTGGCGCTTGCAGAGTCCGCCAGGGCGAGCAAGTGGCGTGGCTGGATCAATCACCCTGCATCATTCAAGGCTCGTTGGCCGATAACCTGCGCCTGGCGGCGCCTGATGCGACACCGGCTGCCATGCAGGAGGCCCTGGAAAACGCAGGCCTGGGTGAATTGTTGGCTGCCTTGCCCCATGGTCTGGAGACGGTGGTAGGGGAGCGCGGGGTCGGCTTGTCAGGAGGTCAGGCGCAGCGCTTGACCCTGGCTAGAGTATTTCTCAGCCAAGCACCGCTGGTGTTGTTGGATGAGCCCACCGCCAGCCTTGATTCGGCGACGGAAAAGAGCGTGATCGACGCACTGCTGGCCTGGTCGGCGGAAGGGCGAACGTTAGTCATTGCAACACATCACCCTGCGGTGATGGCCGTTGCCACTCGCCACTGGGTGTGTCGAGACGGCCAGCTTCACGAGGTGGCGCCATGAAGTTTCTGCACAATGACCTGAGCCCATGGCTGGCGCTCATGTTAAGGCGCAGGCAGCGCTTCCTCGTTGGTGCGCTGCTGGTATGGGTAACATTGCTGGCGGGCCTTGCGCTGCTGGGTTTGTCTGGCTGGTTCATTGCGGCGTGTGCCCTGGCGGGCATTGCGTTGGCTGCTGGGTTGCCGTCATCGCTGGATATTTATGTGCCCGGCGGCGGCATTCGTTTTTTTGCCTTGCTGCGCACTGTCGCTCGATATACCGAGCGGCTCTACAACCACAATACCGTGCTGACGCTGCTGGCGGATTTACGCTATCGCGTCTTTGGTGACTTGACGCGCCTGGATGACGCATCGTTGCGGCGTCGGCGAGTCGGTGAGTGGTTGAGTCGCCTGACGTCGGATATCGATGCCCTGGATAGCCTGTATCTACGCCTGCTGGTGCCGCCAGTAGTGGCCTTGTTGAGTGTCTGGATCGTTGCAGGTTTCATCGCTATTTGGTTGCCGCTGGTGGGAGCCGTCGTGGCCTGTGTATTGACGCTGCTGTGGCTGGTCATCACCCTGGGCTTTGCCAAGCTAGGTTTCACCAACAGCCATCAGCAAGTGGATGATCAGGAGGAGCTTCGGCGGCTGGTGTTGGATCAGGTGCAGGCGTCCGCTGAGCTGATGAGCTACCGAACCAGTGACTGGTATCACAGAAAAATACGATCTCACGAACAGCAAGCGCTGGATAACCAGCGTCAGTTGGCCGTGAAGGCCGCGCTGGGAAATGCGCTACTGATGGCGGTAACGGGGCTGTTGATCATTGGTGTGCTCTGGTTGGGGAGTCTGGCACTGGCTGAACAGCGCGTGGTGGGCCCCATCATGGTCATGGCCGTGATTGCCGTGTTTGGTATCAATGAAGTGTTGGCCAGCCTGCCTGCCGCTTTTGTGCGGTTTGGCACCAGCCACGGGGCGGCTCAGCGGCTGAATGCCCTGCAGGCGACACAAGGGCAAACGCGTGTGGACTCGCTTCCGGATGACGAGGGTGGCCATGCCCTGCAACTGCGTGAGGTCATGTTCCGTTATCCTGATGCGGCGAGCTGGGCGATATGTCAGGTTTCTCTGACGCTGCCTGCCGGTCAACGTGGTGCCATCATGGGTATTTCGGGTTCGGGCAAATCGACGCTGGCCAATTTGATCATGGGCCGTATCTCTCCCACTGAAGGGGATGTGTGGGTGGCCGAGCATGCACCCTCTGTCATTACCCTCGAAAGTAGCGCAGCACATATGGGGTATCTGCCCCAGCAAATAGACCTGTTCGATGGATCGCTGGCCGATAACCTGAGGATCGCCAAGCCTGACGCGACAGACGAAGAGCTTTGGCAGGTGCTTGCCCAGGTCGCTCTCTCGGACTGGGCGAAACGCCAGCCTCGTCAGTTGGCGACTCAGGTGGGAGAAAGAGGGCAGCAGCTTTCAGGCGGGCAGGCGCGCAGAGTGGCGTTGGCGAGGCTGTTCTTACGCTCGCCCTCGGTGGTATTGCTGGATGAGCCCTTCGCGGGAGTGGATGCGGCAACCGCCCGGCACGTGGCGGCCTCGCTGGACGCCTGGTTGGTAGGCCGTACGGCGATTTTCTTTGTTCATCAAGTGGATGATGCGGCTCTGGTGCCGGGTTTGGCTCATCAATGGCGGCTTGATGGTGGTAAGTTAATTCACGATACTTCATTTTGATATTCACCGAATCGGCAAGTAGGCGGCGACCATGAACGACTTTTTACGACACCTTCCCAAGGCTGAGCTTCACTTGCATATCGAAGGTTCTCTCGAGCCGGAACTGATGTTCCAACTAGCGGAACGTAACGGCATCGAACTCCCCTATGCCACGGTCGAAGAGGCCAAGGCAGCTTACGATTTCAAAGACCTGCAAGAGTTTCTGAATCTTTATTACCAGGGCATGAACGTCTTACGCAGCGAACAGGACTTCTATGACCTGGCCATGGATTATTTCAAGCGTGCCCGTTCGGAAGGCGTGCTGCATATCGATATGCACTTCGACCCTCAGGCGCATCTGCAGCGTGGGGTACCTTTGGAGGTGGTCATGGCGGGACTGCTCAGGGCCAAACAGGAGGCCGAGAGCCAGCTGGACCTTTCAGTGGGTATGATCATGGCCTTCCTGAGAGATCGTCCAGCCGACGAGGCACTGCACGTTCTCGAGCAGGCGGCACCCTACTGGAAAATGCTGGATGCCATTGGCCTGGACAGCGCCGAGCGTGACAACCCGCCCGAGAAGTTTCAGGCCCTGTTTGCGCGCGCCAAGGAGCTTGGGCTGGTGCGTGTGGCTCATGCGGGCGAGGAGGGGCCTGCCGCTTACATTACGCAAGCCCTGGACCTGTTGGACGTTCAGCGCATCGACCACGGCGTGCGCTGTCTCGAAAGCGAAGGCGTCGTGCAGCGCCTCAAGGCGTCTCAAACGGTGCTGACCGTGTGCCCGCTCTCCAATGTCAGCTTGAAAGTGGTTGATCAATTGGATCAGCATCCGCTACCGGCGTTGTTGGAAGCGGGGCTAAAGGTCACCATCAGCTCTGACGATCCTGCCTATTTTGGTGGTGGGCTGCTCGAAAATCATATCGCCTGTGCCGATGCCTTTGGCTGGGGAGAAGATACCTTCAAATGGCTGAATCGCAATGCCATGGAAGAAGCCTTCGTCAGCGACGCGCGGCGCGCCGAACTGTTGAAGCGCCTGGAAGCAGCCTGATACAGCCTGCTGCCGCCCCTATGGGCGGCGGCATAGTGCATCAGGGTAGAGCGGGCACCTCGAAATCGGGCATTTCACCTGTCAGGGAGTGCAGAAATGCCGTGATGTTATCAATGGTGGGTTCGTCAAACTCACGTCCCAGCATTTCCTGGCCCATGATGGCCACGGCTTCTTCGAGCGTTTCGGTGGCACCATTGTTCATGTACGGGTAAGTGACGCCGACATTACGCAAGGTGGGGGTGCGGAAGCGGTACTTGTCTCTTTCTTCGCCGGTCACCACGTAGCGACCCAAATCTGTCGACCCCGGCACCTGAATGGCGTGGAACTGGCTATCGGTAAAGTTGGCGCCGCGATGGCAGGCAATGCAGCCATTATCAACAAAAGCTACCATGCCCTCTTTTGCCTGATCGCTGATGGCGTCCATATCACCCCGCAAATAACGATCGAAAGGTGCGTTGGGCGTGTTGAGCGTTCTCTGGAAGGCGGCCAGTGCCTTGGCCAGGTTCTCGGCATTGATAGGGTCATCCTGGTCGGGGTACGCTTCCGTGAAGCGCTCTTGGTAGAGCTCGAACTCTGTCAACCTGTCCAGGGCGTGTTCCAACTGCATGGCCATCTCGACATCGGCTTCGATGGGGCCCAGTGCTTGACCCTCCAAATCCGGCTCCCGTCCATCCCAGAATTGCGATCCCAGGAAACCACTGTTGAGCACGGTGGGTGTGTTGCGTTCGCCAACCTGACCGTTATGGCCCACGGCTCTAGGAATGCGATCTGACCAGCCGAGCGCCGGGTTATGGCAAGTGGCACAGCTGATGACACCGCTGGCGGAGATCCTGGGCTCGAAAAACAGCATGTTGCCCAGCATCACCTTTTCATCGGTCTGTGAATTGTGGGCAGGTAAAGGTGGTAAGTGGGGCAGCGGTTCGAACCTGTCGCGGTAGCTACCGAGTTCGTCGTCTGCCCACAGTGAAGTCGTGCCTAATAGCGCGACACTCGCAAGTCCGATGGCAATACGTGATGTTGTCATGGTTTCCCCCTCCTGTTTGACCGGTCTGGTGTGCACCGTTCTTTTCAGCGGTGCTTCAACAAGTCTAAAAAAGCGGGGAAGGGCAGGGCTTGCCTCAGGTCAACTTTCCGGCCATTGGTGACCCGCAGGTGCTTGAACGGTGAATGAGAAAAAAGCTTGACGATCAAAAAGAATTGGGTAGAATACGCCCCACATCGAACGGCAACGCCGACAGATGGCTCTTTAACAATTTGATCAGGTAATTCATGTGGGCGCTTGCCGATGAGGGTGAATCATCACCCAATATCAAGGCAAGCGAACACCAAGATACTCTTCGGAGTATCGCAGTGAATTCGTTTGAACCTTGAGCCAAGTTTGATCCGCTTTTGTTGCCTTCGGGCAGCGAGTAAGGATCGCATTGATCTTAAACTGAAGAGTTTGATCATGGCTCAGATTGAACGCTGGCGGCAGGCCTAACACATGCAAGTCGAGCGGTAACAGATCTAGCTTGCTAGATGCTGACGAGCGGCGGACGGGTGAGTAATGCATAGGAATCTGCCCGATAGTGGGGGATAACCTGGGGAAACCCAGGCTAATACCGCATACGTCCTACGGGAGAAAGGGGGCTCCGGCTCCCGCTATGGGATGAGCCTATGTCGGATTAGCTAGTTGGTGAGGTAACGGCTCACCAAGGCGACGATCCGTAGCTGGTCTGAGAGGATGATCAGCCACATCGGGACTGAGACACGGCCCGAACTCCTACGGGAGGCAGCAGTGGGGAATATTGGACAATGGGGGCAACCCTGATCCAGCCATGCCGCGTGTGTGAAGAAGGCCCTCGGGTTGTAAAGCACTTTCAGCGAGGAAGAACGCCTAGTGGTTAATACCCATTAGGAAAGACATCACTCGCAGAAGAAGCACCGGCTAACTCCGTGCCAGCAGCCGCGGTAATACGGAGGGTGCAAGCGTTAATCGGAATTACTGGGCGTAAAGCGCGCGTAGGTGGCTTGATAAGCCG